>NZ_JBUDPI010000089.1:0-11856 GCF_054919635.1 Halochromatium sp.
TTGCTGGACACCGCGCGGGACGCACCCTGACGACCGTCCAACTGCTCTTTCTAGGCTAAACGCTCACTGAAGCGCGCAGCAAAGGGCCGTACAAGGCAAGGATGCCTCAGGGGGCGTTAGCGGGGTGTCAGGGGCAAGGAAGGCGTCAGGAGCGCGTACGGGGCTCGAAGGGCTGCCTTGGCCTCGGTCGAAACGGTCTGACACTCGGTGGGCGTCACCCTGGCTGTGCAGTCAGGGTGGCGCTTGGACTCAGGGGCTCAAGGAGCCCAAGGAGCTAGAGGGCGGGCTCAGGGCGAGCCTTAGGCAGGGAAGGGCATTAGGCGATTTCTGTCAAAGCTCATACCGCCTTGCTTGTCTTTTCGCTCGCGCTCTTCATCGCGCCGCCGGTCACATAGCCCGGCTGGTAGCCTGACTGGGCTCCCGGCGACGCTCCTTGAAGGCAAGCGAATATCCTGTGCAATTCGGTACGAGCGTTTCCGACAATCGCCTTAGTCAGCGCGGCGAGCGGCCTTCTGCCAAGGTGAGACGATGCCGAGCAAATGGGCCATGTCCTTGACGAAGATGCGCAGATGCGCGGCTGGCTTGGCCCGTACCAGCCGTTTGTGCATATAGGCCTCCCAAGTGAGGTGCTGGATGTCGGGGTCGTCACAGAGGCTGACGAAGCGCTCACGGCGCTTGTCGCTCTTGTACCAGAAGCGCTGCATGATCCCGAGTATCCAAAATACGCGCCCATGTGCCTTCATGAAGCGCCTGCGGGCACTGGCCAGGGCCTTGGCCTTGCCGGTGAGCAGGAATTCCTCGACGGCATCGCCAGCGAGGCGTCCGCCGACGAGGGCATAGTAGATCCCTTCACCCGAGGCTGGTGCGACGACACCGGCGGCATCGCCGGCGAGCACGACATCACGGTCGTTGTCCCATTTCTTTAGCGGATGGAGCGGAATGGGTGCGCCTTCTCGGCGCAGAGTCTCGCATTGGTCGAGGCCGGTCTCCTTGCGCAGCTGATCGACCGCGTCGTGCAGCGAAAAGCCCTTCAGCTCGGTGCCAACGCCGATGCTGGTGGTCTCGCCGTGCGGGAAGATCCAGGCGTAGAAGTCGGGAGAGAGCTTGCCCTGGTAGTAGACATCGCAACGGGTTGGGTCGAAGTCGTGCAGCCCCTTGCCGGAGGTTGGGGCCGGCGAGCGAACGATCTCGTGATAGGCAGCGACATGTGGGAGCTCCTTGGCGCCCGGTACGCATTGCTTGGCGACCGACGACATGGCGCCATCGGCACCGATGACAGCGCGTGCTCGCACTGTTTCGGTTGTGCTGCGCTCGCTGGCCTCGGCTGGGCGAAACTCCACCAGCGCCGTGCCGTCGTCGTCGCGCAGCAGTCGGGTAAAGGTGCCATTGCGGCGCTCGGCGCCGGCGGCCGCCGCGCGCTCGCGCAGCCATTCATCGAAGGGCTCACGGTCGACCATGCCGACATAGCCCCCATTGATCGGCATATCGACATGACGATCGCTCGGCGCCACCATCCGCGCGGAGCCGATCTTTGCCACCAGCTGCTCGTCTGGGATCTCGAACTCCTCGATGGCCTTCGGCGGGATCGCGCCGCCGCAGGGCTTGATGCGGCCGGGGCGATCCAGGAGCAGTACCTTGCGCTTGCGCTTGGCTAGGTCGGTTGCAGCGGTGGCGCCAGCCGGGCCGCCGCCGACGACCACCACGTCATAGGTCTCGGAGCTCACCATCAATCTCACCTTTGGGGTCTTGCTGTTGTTGGGGGCTAGGGGCGGGCTGCATCAAGGCGTCGCCATGATCACCGCGCGCGCTGCGAAGGCGCTCACCATCATGCCGCTCACATAAACCGTCACGCCGAGCGCGCTCAGCCAGGTTGCACGCGCGACGGGGTCCTCGAGGAATCGGAACATCAGCGTGATCTGCACCATCACCAGACCGGCAACGGCCGCAGCATGGACCGGTTGCATCCAAGAGAATAGGAGGCCGACGACGATCAGCTGAGGGACGATCATGACGATACAGGCCACCCAGGCCGCGCCCCTGACGCCGAGTTGCACCGGCAGCGAGCGAACGCCCATCTGCTTGTCGCCCTCGATCGCCTTGAAGTCGTTTAGGGTCATGATGCCATGGGCGCCGAGCCCATACAGGAAGGCAAGTGCAAGGATGCGCCAATCCGGCATGGCACCCCCAAGCATGACGGCGGCGCCGGTGATCCAGGCCAGGCTCTCATAGGAGAAGCCGACCGCAGCGTTGCCGAACCAGCCGTTCTGCTTCAAGCGCAGCGGTGGCGCGCTGTAGGCCCAGGCCAGCGCAAGGCCGACGACGGTTGCAGCGAACACCCAGGGGCCAAGCACCAGTGCCAGCAGCAACGACATCAGGGTCCAGATCAGCGAGAGCTTGAAACCCCAGTTACCAGGGATGCGGCCCGACGGAATCGGGCGATTCGGCTCGTTGATCGCGTCGACGTCGCGGTCGTACCAGTCGTTGACGACCTGGCTGGTGGCGCACAGCAGCGGGCCGGCCAAGATGACGCCTGCCAGCAGCAGAAGCCAATTGTCGAAGATCGAGGCACCGGATGACACCACGCCGCAGGCAAAGGCCCACATCGGCGGAAACCAGGTGATCGGATGCAGAACCTCGAGGATCGCCGAGGGCTGAGGACGGTTTGCCATAGCGGCAGGGGTGGCCGGCTCAATCATGGATGCAGCTGTTGTTTGTCGGGGTCGGTTTGGTATAGACGGAAATCGCGCAAGTGTAGCCTGAAGCACAGGGCTCGAGCGTCCCGCTGCAAGGGAAGCCTGATCAGGGTCAAGGCACCAGCGTCACTTGGCGGTTGTAACGCTGGTGCAGCGATGCAGGCGATCTGAGCGCCTAGGGGCCCCGCGGGGAGGGCTCGTTGCCGCTCTCCCCAGCGGCATCGCTCAGACCGTAGCGTCGCAGCTTGACATAGAGGCTCTGACGGCTCAGCCCGAGCAGCTCGGCGGCTGAGGCGCGATTGTCGCCGGTCAGCTCGAGCGCGGCCTCGATACAGAGCCGCTCGATCATATCGGAGGATTCGCGGACCACCTCTTTCAATGGCACGCGTCCGACGAGCTCGGTGAGATGCTCGACCGAGCGCGGCAGCGCCTGCTCGGCGCCGCCGTCGGCGGAGACACGCCGGTCAACGTTGCGGATGATGAAACCGAAGCTGGGCTGCTCGCCGTTTTGGACCCCGACCGCGGAGATCTCGACCTCGCTGCTGGCGCCGTAGTCGCTGCGCACGGTGGTGGCAAAGAGACGCACGGCGCCGTGCTGGCGGAGATTGGCGAGGAGCACGTTGAGGTCGACTCCGGGTCGACCGAGCCAACGGTCGAGTGATTCGCCGCGGACCTGATCCTCATTGTTGACTTGGATCAGATCCAGGAAGGCGGCATTCGCGTTGAGGATACGGCCGTCCTGCGAGGTGACGACGATGCCATCCGGGGCTCGGTCCATGATCTTGGCAAGGCCCGAACGCGGCTCGGTGCTCTCTGCTGTGCCCGCGGAGGGTCGACTGACCTGCACTAGCCGCAGCAGGACCAACGAGGTGTTTTCCTGGCGAATCAGGGCAGCGGAGATACTCAGCTCGGTGCCATTGCGCAGGCGCGCACGGACATCACTTGCGCGGCCTGCAGCGCGGACCCCGGCAACCAGTGACTCGACCGCTCGGGTGCCTGCTTCGTCGAAGCCTTCGGGGAAATGGCGTCCCACCAGCCGTCGCGGATCAGCCGCGAGCAGTGGGCGGGCGGCTGGATTGGCCTCGACGACCTTGCCGGTCGTGGGGTCCATCACGAGCACCGCGTCCGATGAGGAGCGAAACAAGAGCCGATAACGGGTCTCGAGCTGGCGCAGTCGCCAGTAGTCACGCTCTAGCGACTGTTGGGCATCGACCAGCCGCTGTTGCAGCGCGGCAAAGCCTTGCAGGTCACGGCCGACGGCGATGAGGTGGTTGCGGCTGCCGAGACGGGCGGCGCAATAACGCACCGGGACCTCGCCACCGCTGCGCGAGATGTGCGCGAGCTGTTGCCAGATCGGCGCCCCGCTGTCGCTGAGGGCGTCGGCGATCAGGGTCTTGACCTTGCTGCGACTCTCGGCGGTTACGGTGTCGCTCCATGAGCGACCCACCCAATCGTCGGAAACCTGGGCGCCTAGCTCATCGTTGCCCAACGCCATGTCGCGGATCATGCCCTGCTGGTCCAAGATCAGGGCGATGTCTGATACCGAAGCGATCAGGGTCGCAACGCGCTCAGTGTCGACTTTTCCCAAGGCAGCTTGCGGTGCGTCAAAGGCCTTCACGGTTGCCTGCTCCTGACCCCACCATGAGCGCTCTCTGGGCATCGCTGAGCACAGAGCTCGGGACGGATTTTTGGGCAGCGGGCTCGGTGATGGCGCCCGCGCCAGCTCGCTTCACGTCATCACCTCGGCTCCCGTTACCACGGCGGGTCTGTGCTCCCGTCGAGCCTGAAGGAACGGATCAAAACCCATTGAATGCTCATGGGAAATGAACCGCAGCTCCCGCGGCGCAGCGGGCAATTTCGGTGCTTTGTGCCTCGCAATCTGTCGCTGACCTCGGGTCTCGATAGGCCTGGAGCCTATCGAACACGCAGACAGCGAGGTACTTGCGCCGGCGACCCCTTATTAGGTAGTCGCGAGGCAGCCATCTGTCAAGTATTCTTTACGTTAAGCTGAGTTGACATGTTTGGGGATGCAGACTAGATTCCTTATACGGCGGCACTTCCCAAACACTGCTCGAGGAGGCTAATGCGTCAGCCCGTGAAAAGGCATGACCAGCATCAACCGCTTTATACGCCAGAAGAGCGTAAACGGCGCGACGAGACCCCCTGGACCCTGGTTCAGGGCGTACTGGCGCCTTTGCAATTCTTGGTGTTTCTGATCAGCTTGGTGTTGGTGATCCGATATCTCTCGACCGGGGCAGGGGAAACCGCTGCCACGATCTCGATTGTGGTCAAAACTTTGATCCTCTACTTGATCATGATCACGGGATCGATCTGGGAAAAGGTCGTCTTCGGCAAGTACCTCTTCGCGCGTCCGTTCTTCTGGGAAGACGTGTTTAGCATGCTGGTCTTGGCGCTGCATACGGCCTATCTGGTCGCGCTCTTTGGCAATCTGCTGGATGTACATGGACAGATGCTGCTGGCCCTCGCCGCTTATGCCGCCTATGTGATCAACGCGACCCAGTTCATCTTGAAGCTGCGAGCCGCGCGTCTCTCTGCGCAGCGGCTGGATGCGCAGCAGGCTGCATCTGCGGGAGCCGCCGAGTGACTCGCGCACCTGCGACGCCGCAAGCGGATGAGCCGCAGAACTGCAACGCCAGTCCTCTCGGTGTGAGCGCGCGTCCCATCGCGGCGCAGTACGAGCAAGGTCAGCGACAGGTCTTCTGCGGTCTCGCGGGGATCGTTTGGCTGCATCGCAAGATCCAAGACGCGTTCTTTCTGGTCGTTGGCTCGCGCACCTGCGCACATCTGCTGCAGTCGGCGGCGGGTGTAATGATCTTCGCCGAGCCGCGCTTCGCAACCGCTGTGCTCGGTGATCGTGATCTCGCCGGCCTGGCCGACTGTAACGAAGAGCTGGATCGCGTTGTCACCGAGCTGCTGGCGCGCCGCCCTGATATCGGTACCCTGTTCTTGGTGGCGTCTTGTCCATCGGAGGTCATCAAGCTCGACCTCGACAATGCCGCCGAGCGCCTATCGCGCGATCAACAAGGCCGGGTGCGGGTGCTTGCCTATAGTGGCAGCGGCCTGGATACCACCTTCACTCAGGGCGAAGATACCTGCCTGACGGCCTTGGTTCCGGAGCTCCCCGAGGCCCCCGTAGACAGTGAGTCGCTGCTGGTGTTGGGGACCTTGCCCGACGTGGTCGAGGATCAGTTCCGCCGTCTGTTCGAAGCACTGGGTATCCCCTCGCTGTATTTCCTGCCACCGCGGCGTGGCAGCGAGCTGCCGCCCGTCGGTCCGGGGTCAAGGCTGCTGGCCGCGCAGCCCTTTGTCGGCAGCACCGCCGCAGCGCTGGTCGATCGGGGTGCGACCCTGCTGCAGGCGCCTTATCCATTCGGCATCGAGGGTACTCGCGCCTGGTTTGAGGCCGCAGCTGACGCATTCGGGATCTCCGCTGCTCGGGTTGAGGAGGTCACGACCCCCGCTGCCGCCCGTGCCGCACGTGGCCTGGAGCGTTACCGCACAGCGCTCGCGGGCAAGCGCATCAGCTTCCTGCCCGATTCTCAGCTCGAGATCCCGCTTGCCCGTTTCCTTCAGCGCGAATGTGGCATGGAGCTGGTCGAGGTTGGCGTGCCTTACCTGGATCGACGCATGATGGGCGCTGAGCTCGACTGGCTACCTGCCGATGTCCGCCTCACCGAAGGTCAGGATCTGGAGCGCCAGCTCGACCGCCTTCGCGATGATCGGCCCGATCTGACGGTTTGCGGTCTTGGCTTGGCCAACCCGCTCGAGGCCGAGGGGCTGACGACGAAATGGTCCATCGAGCTCGTGTTCTCGCCGATCCACGGCTTCGATCAGGCCGCCGATCTCGCCGAGCTCTTCGTGCGTCCCCTCAATCGTCGCGAGCGACTCGCGTTTTGATTCGTCGGTCCCAATCGATCGCATGCAACTGACTGTCTGGACATACGAAGGCCCGCCCCACATGGGGGCTATCCGCGTCGCTGCGTCGATGCAAGGGGTGCATTGCGTGCTACATGCGCCGCAGGGTGATAGCTACGCGGATCTGCTGTTCACGATGATCTCGCGCAGCGCCAAGCGCCCGCCGGTCACCTACACCAGCTTCCAGGCACGCGACATGGGCGCGGATACCGCCGAGCTGGTGCGCAAGACGCTACGCGAAACGGTTGAGCGTTTTCAGCCGCGTGCGCTGCTGGTCGGTGAGGCCTGCACCGGTGAGCTGCTGCAGGACCAGCCTGCGGCCTTGGCGCAAGGGATGGGCTTCGACTGTCCCGTGGTGCCGCTCGAATTGCCTGCCTTCACGCGCAAGGAGAGCTGGGGCGCGAGCGAGACGCTTCTCCAGCTGGTCCGTGGTCTGCTGCGCGGCCAGCCGCTGCGCGAGCGTGATCCGGCCGCCGAAGGTCGTCGTCCCCGCGCCAACCTGCTCGGCGCCACGGCGCTCGGCTTTCGCTGCCGTGATGACGTCGCCGAGGTCACCAAGCTGCTCGACAGCGCAGGTGTGGACGTGAATCTCAGTGCCCCCGCCGGCGCGTCGCCCGAGGATCTGCTGCGAATTCCAGAGGCCGACTTCAATATCTGTCTCTACACCGAGATTGCGCAGAGCACCTGTGTCTGGCTCGAGCGGATGTTCAAACAGCCTTGGGTGAGGACAGTGCCGATCGGCGTCGGCGCGACCCGCGACTTCCTGCAAGAGGTCGGTGAGGTTGCCGGGATCGACAGCAGCGCCGCGATCGCTGCCGGGCGCACTCGGCTGCCTTGGTTCTCCCGCTCGGTCGATTCGACCTATCTGACCGGCAAGCGTGTCTTCATCTTCGGTGATGCCAGCCACGTGATCGCTGCCGCCCGCATCGCCACCGAAGAGCTAGGCTTCGAGGTCGTCGGCCTGGGCAGCTATAGCCGTGAATTCGCGCGCGAGCTGCGAGCCGCCGCCGAGCGTTATGGCATCGAGGCACTGATCAGCGATGACTATCTCGAGGTCGAGGCAGCAGTGCTTGACCTTGCGCCCGAGCTGGTGCTCGGCACGCAGATGGAGCGCCATATCGCCAAGCGCGCCGGTATCCCCTGCGCGGTGATCTCGGCGCCGGTGCATGTGCAGGATTTCCCGGCGCGCTATGCCCCACAGATGGGCTTTGAGGGCGCGAATGTCATCTTCGACACCTGGGTCCATCCCCTCATGATGGGGCTGGAAGAGCATCTGATCACGATGTTCCGTGAAGACGAGGAGTTTCATGACGAGGCGGTCGCCTCCCACCTCGGGTCCGGCAGGGGCTCTGCACCAAGCGCGGAGCCGGCAGCGCGACCCCTGGCATCGGCCGAGCCAACCACGAGCGCGGACGGCATCGGGGCTGATGCTGCGCCGGTGTGGGAGCCAGAGGCTGAGCAGGAGCTGAAGAAGATCCCCTTCTTCGTTCGCGGGAAGGCCCGTCGTAACACAGAACGCTTCGCCGCCGAGTGCGGTGTCGCCAGAATAACGGTCGAGACACTTTACGATGCCAAAGCCTACTTCGGTCGTTGATACGACACCCGTCAACGTTGTCATTGTGACGCTGGATAGCCATCTTGCCGGAGCTGTCGAGCGCGCGCGTCCGGCCCTCAAACAGCAATTGCCTGGGCTCAATCTCACGCTGCATGCTGCCGCTGAGTGGGACGACAATAAAGACGGTTTGGAGCGCTGTGCCGGCACGGCCCGAGCAGACGACCTCTGTGGCCGCTGTCATGCCAACGGCGAGTGCAAGCTGCAGCGCTGTCGCGCGGATATCTCCAAGGCCGATATCGTCGTGACAACCATGTTGTTCATGGAGGATCACATCAAGGCCGTGCTGCCCGCGCTTCAGGCCCGGCGGGACCATTGCGACGCGATGGTCGGCTGCATGTCTGCCGGGGAGATCATGCGTCTCACGCGTCTGGGCACGTTCACGATGGATGGCTCCCAGAGCGGCCCGATGGCGATCCTGAAGAAGCTGCGCGGTAACCGGGGTCGTGAATCCCAGAGCAAGGATGCGAGCGATGGCGCCCGGCAGATGGCCATGCTGCGACGCATCCCGAAGATCCTGCGCTTCATCCCCGGCACGGCGCAGGACGTGCGCGCCTACTTCCTGGTGCTGCAATATTGGCTCGCCGGCTCGGACGAGAATGTCGCCAACATGGTCCGGCTGCTGCTCGATCGCTATGCCGCAGGTCCGCGCGAGGGCATGCGTGGCAAGCTCAAGGCGGCCGCACCTGCAGAGTATCCGGAGGTGGGCGTCTTTCATCCGCGGATGAAGGGGCGCATTACCGACCAGGTCAGCAAGCTGCCGGCGAAGAAGGGCACCACCGGCACGGTGGGCCTGCTGGTGATGCGCTCTTACGTGCTCGCCGGCAATACCGGCCACTACGATGGCGTAATCAAAGCGCTCGAGGCGCAAGGGCTGCGCGTGATCCCGGCCTTCGCGAGCGGGCTCGATGCCCGTCCGGCGGTGGATAAGTTCTTCTTCCGCAATGATCAGTGCATCGTTGATGCGGTGGTCTCGCTGACCGGCTTCTCGTTGGTCGGTGGGCCGGCTTATAACGACGCGGCTGCGGCGCAAGAGGTTCTGGCTCGGCTCGACGTGCCCTATCTGGCCGCGCATCCGGTCGAGTTCCAGACCCTCGAGCAATGGCAGGCCTCCGAGCGCGGACTGATGCCGGTCGAGGCGACCATGATGGTGGCGATCCCGGAGCTCGACGGCTCCACGGGCCCGATCGTCTTCGGTGGTCGCTCGGCCGCGGCCGGCGACGATCGCACCCGCGACATGCAGCCCCATCCGGAGCGCGCCAATACCCTGGCCGCCCGCGTTGCCCGGCTGATCAAGCTGCGCCAGACACCAACAGCCGAGCGCAAGATCGCGATCGTGCTGTTCAACTTCCCGCCCAATGCCGGCAATACTGGCACCGCCGCCTACCTATCGGTCTTCGCCTCGCTCTATCGCACCCTGCAGGGCTTGAAAGACGAGGGCTATCAGGTTGAGGTGCCCGACAGCGTCGATGCGCTGCGCGAGCGCATCATCAACGGCAATGCCGCCCAGTACGGTGCCCATGCCAATGTCTTCACCCGCATCCCGAGCGATGATCACGTCCGCCGCGAGCCCTACCTCGCCGAGATCGAAGCGCAATGGGGTCCAGCACCGGGCAAGCAGCAGAGCGATGGCTCGTCGATCTTCGTGCTCGGTGAGCAGTTCGGCAATGTCTTCGTCGGCGTCCAGCCAAGCTTCGGCTATGAAGGCGATCCGATGCGGTTGTTGTTCGACAAGGGCTTTACGCCGACCCACGCCTTCAGCGCCTTCTGCCGTTTCCTGCGCGAGGACTTCGCCGCCAACGCGGTGCTGCACTTCGGTACCCATGGCGCGCTCGAGTTCATGCCCGGCAAGCAGGCTGGGATGTCAGGCGCCTGTTGGCCGGATCGTCTGATCGGTGATCTGCCCAACCTCTATCTCTATGCGTCGAACAACCCCTCTGAGGGCACCATCGCCAAGCGCCGTGCGGCAGCCACGCTGATCAGCTATCTGACGCCGCCGATCGCCAATGCTGGACTCTATCGCGGTCTGGTCGATCTCAAGGGCTCGATCGAGCGTTGGCGTACCCTGGACCCCGATGCACCGGCCGAGGAGCGCAATGAGCTCGCCTCACTGATCCAGGCGCAGGCCGCCGAGCTGGACCTGGCGACCATGGCCTCCGATGAGGAGCCAGAATGGGACGCTAGCGCTGGCGAGCGTATCCAGCACCTCACCGATGAGCTGCTCGAGCTGGAGTACACGCTGATCCCGCATGGGCTGCATGTCGTCGGCCAGCCGCCGAATCCCACCGAGCGGCTGGATATGCTGATGGCGGTGGCCGAATCGCGCATCGACCCCGAGCATCCGATCGAGCTCAAGCGTGAGGCCGTCGAGGCCCTGGTCAATGGCGGGGCCCCAGCGCTAGCGCTGCAAAAGGGCGGCATGGAGGTCAATGAGGCCAGCCTGAAGCTGATGGAGGACCTGGCCAGCTACGACAAGCTGCTCAACGAAGACCATGAGCTGCCGGCGATCCTGCGCGCGCTCGAGGGTCGGTTCGTGCGGCCCGCGCCCGGTGGCGACCTGCTGCGTACCCCCGAGATCCTGCCGACCGGCCGCAATCTGCACGGCTTCGATCCATTCCGTATCCCGAGTCCGTTCGCGGTGCGCGAAGGGGTGCGTCATGCACAGCAGCTGCTCGACCGCCATGTCGCGGACAACAACGCGATCCCCGAGTCGATCGCCTTGGTCCTCTGGGGAACCGACAACCTGAAGACCGAGGGTGGTCCGATCGCGCAGGCGCTCTGGCTCATCGGTGCCAAGCCGCGGCTCGATAGCTACGGCCGTGTCGGTGGTGCCGCACTGCTGTCATTGGAGACAATCGGGCGTCCGCGCATCGCTGTGGTGATGACGCTCTCCGGTATTTTCCGTGATCTTTTGCCGATCCAGACTAAACTCTTGGCAGAGGCCGCCTATCTGGCGGCGGTTGCCGACGAGCCGATTGAGCAGAACTTCGTCCGTAAGCACACCTTGGCCTATCAGCAGGCCCACGACTGTGACCTCGAGACGGCTGCGCTACGCGTGTTCAGTAATGCCGACGGCGCTTACGGCTCGAATGTCAACCATCTGATCGATAACAGTGGATGGGATGAGGAGGACGAGCTGGCCGAGACCTACACCCGCCGCAAGTGCTTCGCCTACGGGCGCGCCGGTGCGCCGGTGCGCCAAGCGGAGCTCTTGAAGAGCGTGCTCAGCGATGTGCAGCTGGCCTATCAGAACCTGGACTCGGTCGAGCTCGGTGTGACCACCGTGGATCACTACTTCGACACCCTGGGCGGTATCAGTCGTGCGGTGAGTCGCTCCAAGGGCGGCGATGTACCGGTCTATATCGGTGATCAGACGCGCGGCGATGGCAAAGTCCGCACCCTGGCCGAGCAGGTCGCGCTCGAGACCCGCACCCGGATGCTGAACCCAAAATGGTACGAAGGCATGCTCGAGCACGGCTACGAGGGTGTGCGCCAGATCGAGGTCCATGTCACCAATACCATGGGCTGGTCGGCGACCACGGGTCAGGTTGCTCCCTGGGTCTACCAGCGCATGACCGAGACCTTCGTGCTGGACGAGGAGATGCGCGAGCGCCT
>NZ_JBUDPI010000009.1:0-25358 GCF_054919635.1 Halochromatium sp.
GATCAGCGGAAGATTCATGCGGCCGATGACGATCCCTGCCGCGGGCGAGTTGACCGGCTCCTCGCCGTTGCCGAAGGGGTCAGCGACGGTGGCAAGGCGATCGCCCTTCTCGACCCAAGCGCCAAGCGGACGCGCGAATCGAAGCATGCCGCTACTGTGGGCGCGCGCCCAGACACTGGAGCGTGCGATGACAGGCTGATGCGCTGGACGTGGTCGACGCGTGCCGTCGCGGATCATCCCCAGCTGTCGCATCACGGCGAGGATGCCGCGCACCCCGGCACGGATTGAGAGCTCATCGAAGCGCAGCGCCTCGCCGGCCTCATAGAGCAGCACCGGCACATCGAGCGCGGCTGCGGCCGCGCGCAAGGAGCCGTCGCGCAGGTCGGCGTCGAGGATGACCGGTGCGCCAAAGACCCGCGCCAGGGTGGGGATGCCAATCTCGTCCACACGCGCTCGGATCTGCGGCAGGTTCTCACGGTGTGCGGCGCCGGTGTGGAGGTCGATCCCCAGGTCACTGTCGGCGATGATCTCGCTCATCAGGGTCGCCGCGAGTCGGCCGGCCAACGAGCCTCCCTCGGAGCCCGGGAAGCTGCGATTCAGGTCTCGGCGATCCGGCAGATAACGCGAGTGGCGCACGAAGCCATAGACGTTGACGACGGGCACGGCCAACAGGGTGCCGCGCAGCGAGCGCAGGGCGGTGCTGCTGAGCAGGCGGCGAATGATCGCAATGCCGTTGATCTCGTCGCCGTGCACGGCCGCTGTGACAAAGAGTCGCGGGCCTGGGCGCCGGCCGTGCAGGACATGGACCGGCAGGACGACTGGATTCTGCGTGAATAGGCTCGGTAGGGGGAGGTCGATCCGGGCGCGCCCTCCGGGGCGTACCAGCTCTCCGCCAATCCGTACACCCTTGCCGGTGCTAGCCCTTGCCACGGGTGCGGGTCTTGCCGGCGACCGCGTCTTTTTCGATAAAGGTGATCATCTGGCCGGCGATGTCCTTGCCAGTCGCTGCCTCGATGCCCTCGAGTCCTGGTGATGAATTGACCTCCATCACGACCGGGCCGTGATTGGAGCGGAGCACATCGACACCGGCGACATTCAGACCCATGATCCTCGCGGCGCGCACCGCCGTGGAGCGCTCCTCTGGGGTGATCCGGATCAGCTCGGCGCTGCCGCCGCGGTGCAGATTGGAGCGGAACTCGCCCGGTTTGGCCTGCCGGCGCATCGCCGCGACAACCTTTTCCCCGATGACGAAGCAGCGGATATCGGCGCCCTTGGCCTCGCGGATGTATTCCTGCACCAGGATGTTGACCCGCAGGCCGAGGAAGGCCTCGATCACGCTTTCGGCGGCCTGACGGGTCTCGGCCAGGACCACGCCGATCCCCTGGGTGCCTTCCAGCAACTTGATCACCAGCGGTGCGCCGCCGACCATCTTGATCAGGTCTTCGATATCGTCTGGGGTGTGGGCGAAGCCGGTGATCGGCAGGCCGATGCCGCGTCGAGAGAGCAACTGCAGTGAGCGCAGCTTGTCTCGGGCGCGGGTGATCGCGACCGACTCATTCAGAGGGTAGACATTCATCATCTCGAACTGGCGCAGAACCGCGGTGCCGTAAAAGGTCACCGAGGCACCGATGCGCGGAATCACCGCATCATAGCCGGTGAGGGTCTCGCCCTTGTAGTGGATCGAGGGTGCGTGCGAGGTGATATTCATGTAGCAGCGCAGCACATCGATCACGCGCGCTTCATGGCCTCGCTCACGTGCGGCCTCGGCGAGCCGGCGGGTCGAGTAAAGCTTCGGGTTACGCGACAGGATGGCGATCTTCATCTCATCTCCGGGTTTGATAGGGGTGGCGGCTGCGTACCACCCCGGGCCGGCCAGAGCTAGCTCGGTTGCTTATCAGGCTGAGTTTAGGCATTAGTCACTGGTGCTGCGCGGCTGGCTGGTTTGAGAGCCGCCGCTGCGAGCGGTCTCGATCAACAGCAGTATCACGCCGATGCTGATCGCGCTGTCGGCCACATTAAAGGCAGGCCAAGGGTTGAACAAGCGCAGCGGGATCAACGGCAGGTAGACCTGGATGAAGTCAACCACATGACCGTAAGCGACGCGGTCGATCAGGTTGCCGATCGCGCCCCCGATGATCAGCCCGAGTGCAGCGGCCAACAAGCGCTCGCTGCGTTGCAGGCGCAGCAGCCAGATCACCAGTGCCAGTGTCACCAGGACGGCGAAGCCCGCGAACAGCCATCGCTGCCAGCCGCCCGCGTCGGCCAAGAAGCTGAAGGCGGCGCCACGATTGAACATCAGGGTCAGATTGACGTTGGGTAGGACCTCGAGCGCCTGGTAAGGCGTGAGTGCGCTCAATACCAGCCACTTGCTGGACTGGTCGACGAGGATCACGACAACGGAGAGCCAGAGCCATTGTTTCATCGGGTGCGAGCGATTCCTGCGCGAGGTTGAGGCCGTTTCGGGCCGGAAAACGGTTTCGGGTCTGAGAATCAAAGGGGCAGCGCCTGCCCGGTTGCAGTCGTGCCTAGTCGGCGAAGATCTCGTCGAAGAAGCTCTGCATCCGCTGCCAAGAGCGGGCATCGGCCTGCGGATCATGCTGCAGGTTCTCGATCCCATAATCGCCAGCATTGGGATTCGTGAAGCCGTGGCGTGCCCCTCCATAGATATCCATCTCCCAATTGGCGTTAGCCTCCTCGAGCTTGTTCTGGAAGTTGGTGACGACCTCGGGGGCGACAAAGCTGTCGGCTTGGCCGTGAAGCACGAGGATCTCAGGCTTGATCTTGCCAAAGGCCTCTTCTGGGGCCGCTGGCAGTGAGCCATGGAAGCTGACCACGCCATCGATGGCGGAGCCGCCATAGGCCATCTGCAGCACGGTGCCGCCGCCAAAGCAATAGCCGATGGCGGCAATCTGGTCGGCATTCACTTCAGCAGAGGCTTCAAGCTGGACGAGCCCAGCATTGGCACGCTGGCGCCACAGCTCCGGATCGACCGTTACCTCCTGCATCCATTCCCTGGCCTGTTCAGGCTGGTCTGTGACCTGGTTGTTACCGTACATATCTGCGGCAAAGGCAACATAGCCCAGCTCGGCAAGCATGCGGGCGCGCTTCTTGGCGTAGTCATTCAGCCCCCACCACTCGTGGATCACGAGGATGCCAGGGCGCTGACCCGCGACGGCGTCATCCCAGTACAGGTGACCGGTGAGTGGAACGCCTTCGTCTTCATAACTGACGGGCTTCGATTGCACCTCGGCCTGGACCGGGCCCATCGCCAGGCTGACGGCAAGACCGGCAGCAAGGGCTGAGGCGGTGATAAGTGGCTGAGCGAGGGGGGTGTCGAGACGCATAGTGGGTCTCCTGATCAGGGTTTCGGATACGGGGATCGACTGCTGTTAGCCGTCGTTGAGCCGTCGTCGGCCACGGGCGCTGGCGTTGAGACGATAGACGCATCGGCGGCATCCCGACAAGCATAGAGCAGTGAACCGAGCCGATGGCTCGGTTTTCATCGAGAAGATGGCAGGGTAGACTCAGGGTCCCGCATTGGGTGCCCTGTGTAGAATCAGAGGCGGAGGGCAAGCACTCGGGCTCGGCGCTTTGAGCTGCCCCGAGCACCAACGCCTCCTACTTTCCATCCTGAGCGCAGTATCGCGATGAACGACACCCAGCCCCTGTCCGGTTCCGAGCGTGATATCGCGCTCTTCGCCACCCTGCTTGGCGAGGTGTTGCGCGAGCATAGCCGTAAGCGCGTGCTCGTGGTCGTGGAGCGCTTACGGGAAGGTTTTCTGAAGCTCCGTGAAGAGGATGATCCGGAGCTGCGCGCCAAGCTGATGAAGCGCATCAACGGGCTCGATCCCCAGACCCTGTCCGAGGTCATCCGCGCCTATACCATCTATTTCAGTCTGGCTCATCTGGTCGAGGATGTGCATGCCTTCCTGCATCGGCGCTCGCTGGTCAGTGCTGGCGGGCGGCTATGGCGCGGCTCGTTTGATCATACGCTGCGCCAGCTTCATGCCGACGGAGTTGATGCCGCTAGGCTGCAGCAGCTATTGCATGAGCTCGCGTACCTGCCGGTGTTCACCGCGCATCCGACCGAGGCAAAGCGGCGGACCACGCTGGAGACCCATCGACGCATCTTCCTGCTCGCCCTCGATCTGCACCGACACAAGCTCAACGAGGAAGAGCAGCAGGACCGGTTGGGCCAGATCCTGAGCGAGATCCAGGTGCTCTGGAAGACCGATGAGGTGCGTGTGCACAAGCCCCAGGTCACCGACGAGGTGCGCCAGGGCCTGTACTTCTTCCGCGAGTCCTTGTTCGCGACCCTGCCGCAGGTCTATCGCAATCTCGAGCGTGCAGTGCGTCGGCTCTATGGGGGCGACAGCGGGGTGATCGTGCCGAGCTTTGTCGGTTTTGGCTCCTGGATCGGCGGTGATCGTGATGGTAATCCGTTCGTGAAGCCAGAAACCACCGAGCTGGCCGTGCGTATGCACTGTGAGCTCGTGCTTGAGGAATACATCACACGGGTGCAGCGGCTGGCCCGCATCCTCAGTCATTCGAGCCTGTTGGTGCAGCCATCGACGCCCTTCCTCGACGCCCTTGATGACGATGAGGACTACTGGCTGCACACCATGCGCCAGACCCATCGCCGCTACTTTCATGAGCCCTATCGGCGCAAGCTGTTCATCGTGCGCCACCGACTCGAGACCACGCTGGCGCGGGTGCGGGCGCGCATCGAGGATGACCAGAGTCCGGAGATCCTGCCAGAAGGCTATGCCCACGAGGGCGAGCTGCTCGATGACCTCCATCTGATCCGCGACTCGCTGATCAGCCACGGCGACGCCAACGCCGCGGATGGCGAGCTCAAGGATCTATTGCGCTTGGTCGAGACCTTTGGCTTCCACCTGGTACATCTCGATGTGCGTCAGGAGTCGACGCGTCATACCGAGGCCGTGATCGAGCTGTTTGCGCGCCAGCCCGGCGCGCCGCTCTACGATGCCTTCAGCGAGGAGCAGAAGCTGCTGGCCTTGGCCGAGGCGATTGGACATCCGCATCCATTCCACGTCGACAAGGGCACGCTGACCCCAGAGACTCGGGAGACACTAGAGGTGTTCGAGTCGATGGCTCGGATGCGCGCAGAGATCAGCGAGCAGGTCTTTGGTGCCTATGTGATCTCTATGACGCACAGAGCCAGTCATGTCATGGAGGTGATGCTGCTGGCGCGCTTGGCCGGGCTTGCCGGGCATACCCCGGACGGTTGGTTTTGCCATCTGCGCGTCTCACCATTGTTCGAGACCATCGAGGACTTGGCGCACATCGACCAGGTGATGTCGGCGCTGTTCGATAATCCGACCTATGCAGCACTGCTCAAGGCCTCGGGGAACCTCCAGGAGGTCATGCTCGGCTACTCGGATTCCTGCAAGGATGGCGGTATCTTGGCCTCTGCCTGGAACCTCTACGAAGCACAGGAAAAGATCATCGCGCTTGCTCAGGAGCGTGGCGTCAAGTGCCGATTGTTCCATGGTCGGGGCGGGACCATCGGCCGTGGCGGCGGCCCCACCCACGAGGCCATCCTGTCGCAGCCGGAAGATACAGTACATGGACAGATCAAGTTCACCGAGCAGGGCGAGGTGCTGTCGTATCGCTATGCGAATCCGGAGACGGCCCTCTACGAGCTGACCATGGGGATCAGCGGCCTGATGAAGGCAAGCCGCTGTGTGATCGAGCCACCGATTAAACCACGCAAGGATTACCTTGGCATCATGGAAGAGCTGGCGCGACTTGGAGAGGCGCACTACCGACATCTGATCTGCGAGACGCCAGGGCTGCTGGACTATTTCTACGAAGCGACCCCGGTCGATGCGATCGCGCTGCTCAATATCGGCTCGCGGCCCTCGCATCGGAAGAAGGCAGACCGCTCGCTGGGCTCGATTCGCGCGATTCCCTGGGTCTTTGGCTGGGCGCAGGCGCGCCATACGCTTCCGGCCTGGCTTGGCATCGGCAGTGCGATCGAGCAATGGCGGGACGGCGATCTGGAGCGCCTGGCCAAGCTCCAGCGGATGTACCAGGAATGGCCCTTCTTCCGCGCGATCCTGAGCAACACCCAGATGTCGCTATTCAAGGCGGAGATGAAGATTGCTCAGGAGTATGCGCAGCTGGTGTCGGATGAGGCGCGCGCCGAGACCATCTACCGCGCCATCGCGGACGAATACCAACGCACTCTAACTCAGGTCCTGAATGTCGCTGGATTGCATGCGGTGATGGAGGAGACGCCGGAGCTGCAGCTCTCATTGGCGCGGCGCAATAGCTATCTCGATCCGTTGAATCACATCCAGATCACCCTACTGGAGCGCTATCGCAACGAGCCCAGTGAGGATGCGCGCAAGGAGTGGCTGGACCCACTGCTGCGCTCGATCAATGCGATTGCGGCAGGCATGCGCAACACGGGCTGATCGGGTAAGTTCTTCGCGCGAGTCGCTGCAGTTGCGCTATCAGCCATTCTATTGCGAAGAGAATATCTGGTGGCTGTGTGCCGAGCCACCGCCGGGGGTGACGATCGAGCAGGTGATCTTTGTCGCCGGTTTGCATGGGATCTGCCCCATCGCTGAGCAACGCGCCGGCGGGGTCGATGGCATTGCTTGGTGGGATTACCACTGCATCGGCCTTGATCACGAGCGACGCATCTGGGATCTGGATTCGCGCTTGCCCCTGCCGGTTGCTGCGAGCACCTGGCTAGCTCGCAGCTTCCCGAACACAGCGGGCCTGCCAGCGGCGCTGCAACCGTTGTTTCGCCTGGTTCCAGGCGCGGACTACTTACGGGACTTCTGCAGCGATCGGCGCCACATGCGGAGTGCCGATGGTGGCTGGCTGCAGCCTCCGCCGCCATGGCCTTGTATCGGCGCTGACGAGAATCCTGCCACGGCAGCGTCTGATCGCCAATCCAGCGTCATGGGGCACGCGGGTGGGGCTGCTGGCAGCAACCTGCTGAGCTATCGCGACTTGTCGGAGCCTGATGAGGGCCCCGGCGTCGTGCTCGATCTGGCCGCTTTCCGAGCCGCTTGCCGCTGAGTCCTTGCAGCCGGCCGTCTTTGCCGGCGTTCTCCCCCATGTTTAATGCTGGTACTATCCGCCGTCGAAGGTCTGCGCGCTCGCGCTGCTGACGGCGTGGACTGTCTTGAGGCCACTGGCGTTATGGAGTCATGCGATGTCTGAGCTGCTTTACAAGGCGAACCCATCGGTCTGGCGCTCACATCCGTTCGGCGCTTTCATCGCATGGATTCTGGTGCTATTCGGTGCACTGATCGCGCTCACGGGGAGCATTCCCTTCGTGCCGGCGCCGACGCGACCGATCCAACTGCCAGACGGTCTAGAGGTCAGTTGGCTGGGTTATGCCCTGCTTGCGATTGGCCTATTTCAGCTGTTGCGCTGGTGGCTGACGACGCTGATGGATCAGCTCGAGATCTACGAGCGTGAGCTGGTCTGGACCCATGGCCTGCTGAGTAAGGAATACACAGAGATCAACATGGCCTCGGTACGCACCGTGCGTATTGAGCAGTCGTTATTTCAACGCATTGTTGGAGCCGGCGACCTGCAGATCTTTACCGCAGGAGACGACCCCGAGCTCAGGATTCGCGGGCTGCCGCGGCCGCAAGAGATCCGCCAGCACATCAAACGCCAGAGCGCGGCCGATGATTGAGATGAGTAGACATGGGCATAGGCCGCGGCGCGATCGATGGCTGATCAATCCTGACCGGGCAACTGATACCAGCCGATATCGCCTATCCGGGTGGGCGCTGTGGCGACTCGTCGTCGCGGTGCTCGTGCTCACGGTCGGTCCGGCGGTTGCGGACACTGGAGCGCTGGACCGGATTCAGGCGGCGGAGACTATCCGCATCGCCTACGCGCCGAATGCCTATCCCATCGCGTTCAAGGATGCCGAAGGGGTGCCGCGCGGCTATTCGGTGGACCTCTGTCGGCATATCGTGACCAGCGTGCAACAGGCGCTCGGCCTTGATGCCCTCGAGATCGCCTGGATCGAGGGCAACACCCCGAGGCGCGTGGCGGCCGTAGCCAACGGCGAAGCGGACATCGAATGTGGCACCACCACCATGACCCTGGCTAGGCAGCGCCGGGTCGATTTCTCTAACGTCGTTTTTGTTGAATCTGGCGGGATCTTGGTCACGAGCGACCGCGGTCTGCGTGGCCTGACCGATCTCGCGGGTCGCAAGGTCGGAGTCGTCCCTGACACCACGACTGAGCGACGTTTGCGCCCAGCGCTGAGTGAGCGTGACATCGAGCTGGAGCTGGTCCCGATCCGTGATGCCAAGGACGGTTTGGAACGGCTGGTCGCTGATGATCTCGATGCGGTTGCTGGCGACCGTTTGGTGCTCGTTGGCCAGGTCGCAGAGACCGGCAAGGCGGAGAACTTTGCCATTGTCGATGCCAGTTTTTCGGTCGAGCCTTATGCGTTTGCGCTACCCCGTAACGATGCCGATTTTCGGCTGGAAGTGAATCGGGCGCTCGCTGGCGTTTACCGCGGTGGTGAGATCGAGCGCATCTTCCAGCGCTGGTTTGGTGAGGATTCAGCGCCCACACGCTTGCTCGAGACGATCTATTTCATCTACGGCTTTGCCGACTGATTGGATGGAGCGCTGGGGGGATGCGCTGGGCGCATGGGTTGGGCGCATGGGCTGGGGCAGGGTCGCCTAGACAGTTGCGTCCTGGAATTGCAGCGCAGCGAGTCGCGCATAGAGACCGTCCTCTTCGAGCAGGGCCTGATGACGGCCGCTAGCGACCAGGTGACCCTGATCGAGCACCAGGATGCGATCGGCATTGCGCACGGTCGCCAAGCGGTGGGCGATGACGATGCTGGTGCGGCCGTGCATCAGATGCTCGAGTGCATCTTGAACCAGGCGCTCGCTCTCGGCATCGAGCGCACTGGTCGCCTCGTCCAAGAGCAGCACCGCCGGGTCGCGCAGGATGGCGCGGGCGATCGCGATGCGCTGACGCTCGCCACCGGAGAGACGGACCCCTCGCTCGCCGAGGAAGGTCCGATAGCCGTCCGGTAGCCGTTGGATGAACTCATGGCCGTGAGCCGCTTGGGCCGCAGCCTCAACGACGGCGTCATCGGCATCGAGTCCGTAGCGGATGTTCTCGAGCGCGTCCGCAGCAAAGATGACCGGATCTTGCGGCACGATGACGATCTGGCGTCGAAAGTCTGCGGGCTCCATCTCGCGCAGGTCGACGCCGTCGAGTCGCAGCCTTCCCTGTTGCGGATCATAAAAGCGTAGCAGCAGATGAAACAGCGTCGACTTGCCCGCACCGGAAGGGCCGACTAGCGCAACCTGCTCGCCTGGCGCGATCTCGAGATCAATGTCAGCTAGGGCGGGATGCTCAGGACGAGACGGGTAAGTAAAGCTCAGACGTTCGGCGGTCACACGACCCTGAACCGGCTGTGCCAGCGGGCGCGGCTTGGCGGGCGGCTTGATCCCCGGCTCGGTCTGGAGCAACTCCATCAAGCGCTCCGCCGCACCGGCGCCGCGCAGCAATTGCCCGGCGATATCTGACAGGGCGCCGACATTGCCGGCAACAAGGATGGCGTAGAACAGGAAGGCCGACAGCTCGCCACCAGTGATTCGACCAGCGAGCACCTCGCGGCCGCCAAACCAGAGCACGACCCCGATCGCCCCAAAGGTGAGCAATGTGACCAGGGTGCTCAGCAATGCACTGGCGACGGAGCGCTGCATCGCTGTGCCGAATGCCTCCTCAACGCGATCGCTATAGCGGGCGCGATCGATCGACTCGTGACAAAAGGCCTGAACCGTCCGGATGCCGTGCAGGGTCTCGTCGACATAGGCGCCGACGTCGCCGATGCGGTCTTGGCTGAGCCGGGACAGCCGCCGTACACGATGACCCAGGAGCCAAGCCGGCACCAGCACCAAGGGTACCCCGAGCAGGACGAGCTGCGTGAGCTGGGGGCTGGTGATGGCTAACATGACCAGGCTGCCCAGCGTGAGCAGCGCACTGCGCAGACCCATCGCAAGGGTCGAGCCAACCACCGTTTGCAGCAGCGCGGTGTCGCTGGTCAGTCGCGAGATCACCTCGCCGGTGCGTGTCGTCTCGAAGAAGCCAACGTTCAGGGTCAAGGCGCGTTCAAACACCGCTTGGCGGACATCGGCAACGATACGCTCGCCGAGCCAGTTCAGGAGGTAGCTGCGCAGCCCGACAGCCAGGCTTAACAACACCACCACGAGCAAGAATAAGAGCAGGGCCTGGTTCAGTGAAGCCGGCGAGCCATTCGCGAGCCCGGTGTCGACCACCTGACGAATCACCTGACCGAAGGCCAGCAGCGCGCCAGCTGCGAACAGCAAGGCGGCAATGGCGAGCAGCAAGCGGCCTACATAGGGGCGTGCGAAGCCGAGCAGGCGGAGCAGCGGACGCAAACGGCGTCCGCGTGGCCGACCCAGGGGATCAGCTGACGATGTCGAGGTTCGCATGGGGTGCTGTCCCTGGCTCGACGCGGTATTCCGCCCTGCCTGTGCGGCGCAACGCGTGAGGATAAAGCAAGGCCGCCGCGCCTTCGGCTGTGGCTCCTCTACGGACGCGGCGAGCTAGGTCAGAGATGCGGGCGGGTGGTGCTGAGTGAGCAAGCGCAGCCCGTTAGCTGACACTGATCCGGGGTTAGGTCCGGAGTAGGTCGTAGAGCCTATCCTTGAGCAGCAAACGCTCCTTCTTCAGATCCTCGATGGTTTCATCGGCAACAGGAGTGCCGAGCTCCTCGAGTTGACGGACCTTGGCGTCTAGGTTGTCATAGGAATCCATGAGCTCGGCAAAGGTCGAATTGCTCGCGCGCATCTCGTCGATCTTGCCTTCGAGCTCCGGAAACTCATGGATCACATCGTGACTTTCTCCAAGCATCGGCTTGCGAACCTCCGGGACGGCATCGCCTGAGACGGCGACACCGGTATCGTGGTGAACGGTTGATGGACGGGCCGCGGCGCCGCAATTGCCAACGCACGCAAGACCCTCTCCAGAATTGTAAACCAGCCGTAATGATGTGCTGTCAGCACGGGCGGGAAAAACCTGATCTACGTTAGCAAAAAGGCAGGAATTGAGATCAAGTCTCGCGTTGCTGGGCCTTGGTGCTGCGCCTTGGCGATGTCGGCAGCCTAGTCTGTATTGGCGTCCATCGCCTTGATGACTGCCTCGGTGATGTCGCCGTCCTCGTCGAGGTAGACAACGCCGGCCTGATTGGCTTCGAAGACTGCGTCGATCTTGCGTTGTTTGGCAACACTGATCACCGCGTCGCGGGCTGGCTTCAGGATCTTCTGACCTTCCTGCTGCTGGGCTTGCACAAGCTGCTGCTGGATCTTGGCGAAGTCTTGCTCAAACTGCTCGATGCGGCCCTGGATCTCTTGCTCGGTCTTCTCAACTTGCGCAGTGCTCATCAAGGGCTTATCGCGCTCAAGCTTTTGTTGTAGCTGACGAATGGCTGCCTCTTCTTCGGCGAAGGCCTGCTGCTCCTCACCGAAGCGTTCTTGCAGATTGGCCTGGGCCTGCTGGCCAAGGGCACTTTCCTCCAACACGCGCTGCATGTCGACATAGCCGATCTCGCTGGCCAGCGCTGATGTGGCGAGGATCAGAGAGGTCGCGAGCAATAGGCAGAAGATGGCAAAGCGGTGTTTCATGGCTGAGCTCCTGAGAGACGGGTGGCTTCCGCGCTTGCCGGAAGCCGTGATTGCTGCGTGATTGTATACCGCTCGAGCGCTCAAGTTCAGCGCAGCGCTGTCAAGGGGGTGGCAGGTCGCGCTCCGGCTGTGTCGAGCCAGGAAAGCGAGCCATTGAAGCGAGTCAGGGAAGCGCGCCGCTAGAGGGGCTCGCTGGAAAAGCTAGGGGCAAGCATTGCTGATGAAGCCGCAGAAGGAGGAGTCCTGACAGGGATGACCGATCCCTGTCGGCCACAGAGCCGGTGGCGCGCACTGCGTGCTTAGGCGTTACAATTCAGGGTCATTGACCTGTTGCTGTGATAGGGCCCTGCGCCCTCGATACCGGAGGATGGAACGCATGGCAGGCTCTCTACAGGACCAGCTGGTGAAGGCCGGGCTCGCGACCGAGCAGCAGCTCCGGAGCACCAAGTCGAAGAAGCGCAAGCAAAAGCGCTCTGGCACTCAGCCTCCGGACGCGGCTCAGCGCCAGCAGGCGACTGAGGCCGCGGCCGAGAAGCGAAAGCGAGACCAGGAGCTGAATCGCCAGCGTGACGAAGAGGCAAAGCGCAAGGCCGAGCAGATTGCGTTGTGGCAGTTGGTGCGCGATAACCGGGTTGCGCGCTCGGGGGGGGATACCGCCTACAATTTTACCGATGGCAAGGCGCTGAAACGGCTCTATGTTAGTGCAGCGCAACACCAGGATCTGGTTGCTGGCAATCTGGCCATCGTTCGCCACGACGATTTCTACGAGCTGGTGCCAGCCGCCGTGGCCGAGCGGCTCGCGGCCGCTGAGCCGGCCCTCGTGCTGGTGCACAATCGCCCCGAGTCCGACGACGGCGACGACGAGTACGCCGACTACAAGGTGCCGGATGATCTGATGTGGTGAGTCGGTCACCTCTGGAGCTGAAGCCCAATGCCGGAACCCACTGAAAAGCGTCTCGCCCTGCTGATTGATGCCGACAATGCGCAGGCCTCGGTGATCGATGGCCTGCTCGAGGAGGTTGCCAACTATGGCACCGCGCAAGTCAAGCGTATCTACGGCGATTGGACGCGGCCAAATCTGGTGGGATGGAAGGAGGTGTTGTTGCGGCACAGTATTCAGCCGCGGCAGCAGTTCGCCTACACAAAGGGTAAGAACGCCACCGATGCCGCGATGGTCATTGACGCCATGGACCTGCTGCATAGCGGAGGCTTCGATGGCTTTTGCCTGGTCTCGAGCGACAGTGATTTCACGCCGCTGGCTGCACGGATTCGTGAATCGGGCCTGCGGGTCTACGGGTTTGGCGAGCAGAAGACGCCAGATGCCTTCGTCGCAGCCTGCGACAAATTCATCTTCACCGAGCTGCTCAAGGGCGAGGGCACGGCCACCAAGTCACCAAAGCGGCTCGGGACCAAGGAGCTGCGCGCGGATGCGCGATTGGTGACCCTGATGCGGCGAGCCGTCGAGGATACGGCCGACGATGATGGCTGGGCTGAGCTCTCAAGTGTGGGCAACACCATCAACAAGCGCGCGCCGCAATTCGATCAGCGCAGCTATGGCTATGCCAAGCTCAGCGAGCTGATCAAGGCCACCAAGCTGTTTGAGGTTCAGGCGCGGCTGATCGGTGATGGTCCGAGCAAGCATTTCTATATCCGTGATGCGCGCGCGGCCGAGGGCGACTGAGCCTGTTTGCCCGATTCATCAGCGCCGCTCGCCGGAGGCTGAACCCGAATGACGCTCGTTGATACCCATTGCCATCTCGATGTCGAGGCGTTCGACGCTGATCGTGCTGAGGTCTTGGCCGAGGCCCGTGCTGCCGGTGTCGCATCGATTGTGGTTCCAGGCATCGATGCCGACGGCTGGGATAAATTGTTGGGGTTGTGTGCCAGTGACGCAGGACTCTATCCGGCCCTTGGACTGCATCCGCTCTATCTGCACCGACATCGAGAGGGTGATTTGGCTGCGCTAGAGCAGCAGTTGGCCGAGACCCAGGTGGTGGCCATCGGTGAGATCGGCCTCGATTTCCATGCCAAAGACCCCGATCATGATCGCCAGCTGGCGCTCTGCCGCGCCCAGCTCGCCATTGCTCAAGGGGCACAGCGACCGGTGCTCCTGCACGTGCGCAAGGCGCATGAGGAGATGCTGCGATTGTTGGCTGAGACACCAGTGGTTGGTGGAACTGCGCATGCGTTCAATGGCAGTCTCCAGCAGGCGCAGCGCTATATCGATCTGGGCTTTTGCATCGGCTTTGGCGGCATGTTGACCTTCGAGCGCTCGCGCCGGCTGCGACACCTAGCTGCCGAGCTGCCACTGGAGGCGATCGTGCTCGAGACCGACGCCCCGGATCTGACGGTCGCTTCCCATCAATACCAGCGCAACAGTCCGGCCTATCTGCCCGAGGTCTTGCAGGCCCTGGCGGCGGTCCGCGATACGGAGCCTGCACAGATCGCAGAGCAGACGACCGCGAATGCGTGCCGGCTCTTGGGGCTGCAGGCCTCAAGCTCCTAGAGGTCTTTGTCAATGACAACCGATGAGGCTGATGCGGGCGATGCAGGCGCCCGCCCAGTCAGGGATGCGCAAGCAGAGACGCCTTCGGGCCTAGCGGAGCGCACGCGTATCCTGATCGGTGACGAAGGGATCGCGCGTCTGCGAGCCGCGCGGGTCTTTGTTGCCGGACTCGGTGGCGTTGGCTCCTTCGCGGCGGAAGCGCTGGCGCGTGCCGGGGTCGGCGAGCTGATTCTGGCCGATTGCGATACTGTCGCCGCGTCCAATCTGAATCGACAGCTGTGTGCGCTGCATAGCACGCTGGGCCAGGAGAAGACCGGCGTCGTCTGCCGGCGCATCCGCGACATCAATCCCGACTGTCGCCTGACGCCCATGCAGCGATTCTTGGCCGCCGACGAGCTGCCAGCACTGATTGGAGATGGCGGCTTCGACCAGGTTGTCGATGCAATCGATAGCCTTAACAGCAAGTTGGCCTTGCTTACTGCGGCCATGGATTCAACTGTCCCGGTCGTCAGCAGCATGGGTGCTGGCGGTCGGCTTGACCCGGCCCGGATTCGCGTCGGCGATCTGATGGATAGCCGTGGTTGTCCGCTGGCGCGTAAGGTTCGCCAGCAGTTACGCAGACGCGGTTGCGGGCGCGGTATTGCTGCCGTCTGGTCCGATGAGTCGCCGCGTCAACCGCTCCCGCCAGAGCCCACTTCACGAGGTCGGGCGCGGGCAGTCAATGGCACCATCAGCTATCTGCCTGGACTCTTCGGCTTGACCCTGGCCGGTCTCTGTGTGCAGCACCTGCTCGGCGCCGGAGGGTCCGACTGAGACGCGGATCGCGATGCTGCTGATTCAGATCGAGTGGGCGCTGGTCAGCCGGCCTTGTGATCACCTAGAGAGCCAAGCCCGCTCAATAAGCTGGCTCACTCCTCGAGGCCGAGCTCGCGCTGGATTGCCTCGCCCGCGCGCAGGCTGAGCTCGACGCGCCGATTGCGGGCGCGCTGCTCAGGCGAGTCGTTCGGCACTAGAGGTCGTGTCTCGGCGTGTCCGAGCACGATGAGGCGCGCGGCATCGAGCGCCTCGTTCTCGAGCAGGACATTGGCGACTGTGGCAGCTCGCATCGCCGACAGGTCCCAGTTGCTTTGGAATCGCTGACTGCTGATAGGCACGTTGTCGGTGTGTCCGTCGATCGCGATATAACCGGGCATCTCGGTAAACTCGCTCGAGAGTGTCATGAGCAGCTGTCTCAATGAGTCACTGAGCTCGGCCGACCCTGACGGGAAACTTCCCTTCTCATCGATGCGGATGATGATGTCGAGGCCAGCGCGCTCAACCGCCACATTGCCTGGGGAGTCGGCCTCGCGGATCTTCTGCGCAATCCGCTCCTGCAGCTCATTGAGTCGCTCGGCGACGCGGGAGTCGATCTCGCCTGAGGCAAGGGTCGGCTTTTCGAGGTTGGTCCTTTGCCGCACCTCGTCAAAGGGGATCGGCTGCACGCGGCCAGGTGAGAACTCCTTCATGACCGGGCTTGTTCCCATCGGGATGACGTCGACGGGGACGTCGCGCTGCACCCCAAAGGCCTTAGCGAGCTCGCCGGCGAGACGTTTGAAGCGGATGGCGTCGATCTCGGCGAAGGACAACATCAGCACGAAGAAACAGAGTAGCAGGGTCATCATGTCTGCATAGGTCACCATCCAGGGTGGTATCTTGCTGCACTTGACGCGCTTCTTAGGCATTGCCTGGCTCCTGTTGCGTGTCGGTGCCAGCCGCGCCCTTAGCCGCTTCATCGGCGTCCCCGCTCTCGCGCTTCTCTCGGCGCTCCTGGGGCAGGTAGGTGACCAGCATCTGCTCGACAATCCGAGGATTGCGTCCCTGCTGGATCGCCAGCAGAGCATCGGTCCACAGCGCTTGTAACTGCTCCTGCTGCAAGGTACGAAGCTCGAGCTTCTCTGCAATCGGGTTGGCGATCACGTTCGCGATCAGCACCCCGTAGAGGGTGGTCAGCAAGGCCACCGCCATCGCGGGACCGATCGAAGCCGGGTCACCCATGTTGGAGAGCATATCGACCAGGCCGATCAAGGTCCCGATCATGCCCATCGCCGGCGAAACCTCGGCAAGCAGGGTGAATGCCCGAGCACCGGAACGATTGTGCTCCAGGGTGAGCAGACGCTCTTTGTCGAGCACCTCTCGGAGCATGTCTGGCGAGTACCCATCGGCCAGCATCTGCAGACCCTTCGTGAGGAACTGCGAGTCGGATTCATGATCCTCGAGCGCCAGAAGACCACTCTTGCGGGCAGTCTTGGCGATATCGAGCATCTCGTCGATGGTCGATTCGGTGTCGGGTAGGCTGGACCGAAAGGCCTTCGCAACCGAAAGGCCTTCGCAGACGCTTTCAGTGCGTTGCGCACCTCGGAAAGGCTCATCTGCGAGAGCACGATCAGGATGCTTCCCCCGACCACGATGAGCAGACTGATGGGGTTGACGAAGATCAGCGGCGAGGTTCCGAGCGAGATCGCTGTGACGATCATGATCGTCGCACCGAGCATGCCGATAATGGTCGCCAAGTCCATGTCCTAGCCTCTTAGGTCAACTGCTCGGATGGTCGTTGCTGGTCGAAATCGACGGCGAACCATGTTAACCCATTTTCGCGAGCATAAAGGGGAGACCGGTGGCGAGCAGACTGTCGGCGGCAGTGCAAAAGGCATGTGGCGAAGAATCGCTGTGTTATGGCGCCGGTTGCCTGATGTGACTCCGTGCGCCAAGCGCAGTTCCGCGGTCCCCGCTTGTGCCTCCTAGGCGTGACTTGCGGTGGCCGCTAACAGGGCACAAGAAGAGCCAGGCTAAGTCACCTTGATCTCAATCTGCTCGCCGGTCTCTGGGTCTGATAGGTGCACCGCGCAGGCGATGCAAGGGTCAAAGGAGTGAATGGTGCGCAGGATCTCCAGTGGTTGATGCGAATCATGTAGCTGGGTGTTGTCGGCGAGCGCCGCCTCGTAGGCGCCTGGCACGCCAGATGGATCACGTGGACCGGCGTTCCAGGTCGAGGGTACCACGGCCTGATAGTTGGCGATCTTCTCATTCTCGATCACGATCCAGTGCCCAAGGGCTCCACGTGGCGCCTCCATAATGCCGGCGCCTTGGGCCCGTTTTGGCCAGCTTGCAGGCTCCCACAGTGCGGCGTTGAAGGTCTGGGTATCACCGGCGCGGATGTTGGCGACCAGTGCGTCGTACCAGGTCTGCATCGCATCGGCGACGATCTTCGACTCCAGGGTGCGCGCGGCAGTGCGTCCGAGGGTTGAGAACAACCCCTCGACCGGCAGATCGAGCCTGTTGAGCGAATAGTCGACCAGCTCCTTGGCCTGGGCATGAGCGGGTGCGCTGCTGTCGGCATAGAGCAGCAGCATCCGCGCGAGCGGTCCGACCTCGACCGAGTGGCTGTTCCAGCGTGGTGACTTGAGCCAGGAGTAGCCGTCGTCGACGTTGAGCTGCTTGTAGGGCGGCTTGGGACCGCCGCGGTCGTCATAGTCGAGCTTGGTCTCGCCCTGGTAGGGATGCAGGCCGGCCTGCTTGCCATCCTTGTAGTCATACCAGGCGTGGGCAATGAATTCTTGGATCTCGCTCTCGGCATGGAGATCGACCGGATGGATGGTGCTGAGGTCGCGGTTGAGGATGGCGCCGCGCGGGAATAGCAGGTCGGAGAGGTCGCTGCTGTCGGCGTTCGAGCCGCTGTAGGGCAGATCGCCGTAGCAGAGGAAGTTGCCGAGGCCCTCACCCTTCTGGGCCCAATCCTTGTAGAAGCCAGCGATGGCCAGCGTGTCCGGGATGTAGACCTGCTCGACGAAGGCCTGCATGTTCTTGATCAGATCCTGGACCTGCGACAGCTTCTTGGCGTTGATGGCCGAGTCGGAGTTCAGGTCGATCGGCGAGCCGACGCCGCCGACGATGAAGTTGGGGTGCGGATTCTTGCCGCCGAAGATCGCATGCAGCTTGGACACCTCACGCTGCCAGGCCAGGGCCTCGAGGTAGTGCGCGACCGCCATCAGATTGGCCTCGGGCGGCAGCTTGTAGGCCGGGTGGCCCCAGTAGCCGTTGGCGAAGATGCCGAGCTGGCCGCCATCGACGAAGGTCTTGAGCCGCTTCTGCACGTCGCTGAAGTAGCCCGGCGAGGACTTGCCCCAGCTACTAGTGCCCAGATCGGCCGCGGTCGTGGCGCTGATCTGCTGCGCCAGCTGGGAGGTCGCGGATGGATCGGCGCTCAGCGCCGAAACCACGTCGACCCAGTCGAGCGCGTGCAGATGATAGAAGTGCATTACATGGTCATGGATGTACTGCGCGCCGATCATCAGGTTGCGGATCAGCTGTGCGTTGGGTGGGATCGGATAGCTCAGTGCATCCTCCACGGAGCGCACCGAGGCGATGCCGTGCACCAGGGTGCAGACGCCGCAGATGCGCTGCGCATAGGCCCAGGCGTCGCGTGGGTCGCGCCCGCGCAGGATGATCTCGAGTCCGCGCACCATGGTGCCGGACGAGTAGGCCTTGGCAATGTCCTGACCATTCATCTCCGCTTCGATGCGCAGATGGCCTTCGATGCGGGTGATGGGGTCGACGACGACGCGCTCGCTCATGATTTTTCAGCCCTTTCGCTCGATTCTTGTGCTCACACGCGGTGCGCGTGGGAGCAGGATGTCGGTGGCGGCGATCATCCGGCAAGGCGGCGCTCTCGGAATCCTTCCAGCCTCTTCGCGGGGCTGTCCGGACATTGGCGCCAGCGCTTGCCGGGTGTCTGCCTAGCCTTTGTCTTCTCTCTCGACCAGGTGATCCGCGATCATCTCGGTGAGTCCGACGACGGGGATGTCCATGTTGAACTCCTCGAGGCCCTCTTCGAGCTGGGTGCGGCAGGTCGCACACATGGTCACCATGCGCTCGGGCTCGACCTCCTCGATCTGTGCCTTCTTGCGCTTGAACGCGGCCATCTTCAGCTCTTCGGCGCGCTCGTTGGAGCTGACGCCACCACCGGCGCCGCAGCACCACTGGAATTCGCCGTGCTCCTTCAGGTCGACGAAATCGCCAGCGACCAGATCCATCAGGCTGCGCTGTTGCTGAACCACGCCGCTCTTGCGTGCCAGGTTGCAGGGGTCATGCATCGATAGGCGATCCATCTCCTTGCCCTCGGTCTTGATGCGCCCATCGGCGCGCAGCTGATCGAGGACCTCGATGATGTGATAGACCTTGAACGGATAGGCGCGCTTGATCGCGTTCGGGCCTTCCCAGCGGATCGCCGTGTAGGCATGGCCGCATTCGGGGCTGATCACGTTCTTGACCTGGAGCTGCTCGGCAGCGTCGACGACGCGCTGCACCAACTGAGCAGCGATGTCCTTGGAGCCGATCTGGATGCCGGCGTTGGTGGCCTCGAAGCAGGTCTTGCTCAGGGTCCAGCTCACGCCCGCGTGGTCGAAGATCTTGGTGATGGCTTCCAGGTACTCGGGGAAGTTGATGATCTCCATCGACGAGAGCAGCACCAGATACTCGGCGCCTTGTTTGTCGATGGGTACCTCGAGCCCGGTCGCGGTCTCGACATGTTTGATCTGGACCTCGAGGGTCTTCCACTGCAGACCCATGGGGCTGCCGGTATTGACCGCGCGCACCGAGGCAGCAATCAGCCCTTCCGGCGAATGGCCCGAGGCCACCATGCCCTCACGGGCCTTGCGGATCATATAATGGATATCGTTACCGACCGGGCAGACCATCGAGCAGCGACCGCACATGGTGCAGGAGTCGTAGAGCAGTGGCTCCCACTCCTCGAGCATCTCGTCGGTGATCAGCGGCTTGGATTCGCGCCCGAGCTTGGCGTCGATGCGGTCCTTGACCGTCTTCTTGAGCTTGCCCCAGAGGGTGTATTCCTGCTCCCAAAGCAGCCGCAGCGGCTCGAGCTTATGGATCGGGGTGTACTTTGGGTCACCGGTCTCGACGAAGAACGGGCAGGCTTGGGCGCAGAGACCGCAGTGCACGCAGCTGGAGAAGAAGGACGCAACGGGTGCATCGATCTCTTCGCGCCAGGCGTTGAGCCCGCGCTCGAGGGAAAATTGGTTGGCGTCCTGGGTCATGACTGGATCCCCTTACGGCCGAAGATGGCGCCGTTGTAGTAACGGGCAACGAAGGCGGTGAAGATGTGCGTGAGCTTGGTGAAGGGCAGCACGATCAAGAAGATCTCGGCGCTCAGGATATGCAGCCCCAATGCGAGCGGATAGGGGTTGATCAGCCGGTGATAGGCCAGGTAGCCGGTGAGGACCGGCAGGAAGGTGACCAGCCAGATCAGATAGTCTTCAGGCGTGCTCAGGAAGCGCTTCACCGGATGCTTGAGCCGATGGATCAGCACGGCGACCAGGCTGAGCAGCGTGATCGCAGTGACGGCATCGACGACGGGGTTCGGCAGCCCGGGCCAACTGACCCCAAGGGTGCTCTTGATCAGCTCGACATGGGGGATGAACAGCAGCAGGGCAATCACGAAGCCGACGTGCCAGAGCGTGCCGACCACCACATCGAAGGTGGAGCGCTTGAAGGTGCCAGGGTCCGGGTTGAAACGCCGATAGATCGTTTTCAATCCCGGGATCACCTCGTTGCCGCGCGCTGCGGCATAGTTATGGGCGCGCCCGAGCGCGAAGATCTCAAACAACCGAATCAGGATGCCGAGCGCAAAGATAGCGACCGCGATGCTAAAGAGCGGTCCCTTGGTCAGGAGGAGGAAATCCATCGAGGTCATCAAAGCTTCTCCTCTAGTTGATCGGCGGTGACCTTGTCGTGGTGTTTGGCGGCCTGCTTGCTCTGGTTGCGACTCATCAGGCCCGCGCCGACCCCGGCCGCTGCGCCGACGACACCGGCGGTGAGCAGGACGTCACCGGGCGCGCCGGTTGGCACCGAGAGTGCGTTGTAGAAGCCGCCGGCGTCCCAAAAATCAGGCTCCGAGCAGCCAAGGCAGGGGTAGCCGGCCTCAACGGGCCAGCTTGCGCCGCCGTTCCATTTCATGGTGGCGCAGGCGTTGTAGGTCATCGGCCCCTTGCAGCCGAGCCGGTATAGGCACCAACCGGCCTTAGCGCCCTCGTCGTCGAAGGTTTCGGCGAACAGGCCTTTGTCATAAAACGGCCGGCGGTAGCAGCGATCGTGGATCGACTGGCCGAAGAAGGCGCGCGGGCGGTTGTATTCGTCGAGCTCGGGCAGGGTGCCAAAGGTGAGGAACTGGGCCAGCACGCCGGTGATGACCATCGGCACTGGCGGGCAGCCAGAGACATTGATCACCGGCTTGTCCTTGACCAGGTCTTGCACCGAGACCGCGCCGGTGGGGTTGGGATCGGCCTTGGGCAGTCCGCCAAAGGTGGCACAGGTGCCGACGGCGATCACCGCGGCAGCGCCATCGATGGTCTCCATCAGCATGTCGTAGTTACTGATGCCGGCGATGGTCGAGTAGCCGGGGTTCGCGTTCGGGCCGGGCAGGGAGCCATCGACCACTACCAGGTATTCACCGGCGTTGGTATTCATCGCCTGCTCGCGGGCGTGCTCGGCGGCATCACCAGCGGCGGCCTGCAGCGTGTGATGGTAGTCCAGTGAGATGACGTCGAAGATCAGACTCTCGACCGTCGGTGAAAAGCTGCGCGTCAACGACTCGGTACAGCCGGTGCACTCCTGGAAGGAGAGCCAGATCACCGAGGGGCGACGCGCTTGCTCAAGCGCCTTGGCAATCGCTGGAGCCATGCTCGGCGGTAATGCCATCATCGACGCCGTCGCGGCGCAGAATTTCAGGAATCCACGGCGTGACACCCCGTGCTGGCGCAGGCTCTCGCCTAAGGTCTTCGATGAGGCCATCGTTTCTCCTGCCATTGCTGGAAGATCAGCTGTCAGTGGCGGGACTCACCCGCCGGATCGGTCGCCGTTGCTGACGCGAGCGTTGCGTCTAAGGCGGCCAATGAATCGGTGATATCGGCGCGCTGAGTGCGCAGCATCTGAGGAACCTCGTCGACCTCGATCTGTAGCGCGATGCGCTCGCCGTCCACATTCGCGTAATCGAGCACCCAGACGCCGGGGAAGCGGGTCTCCCAGACGCGGGTCGGACCCAGCGCATCAACGCTGGCCTCGACCTCGCCGCGCCCAAGCGCTGCCATCAGGCGATCCTCGTCGCCAGGGCCAAATGGCATGGCGGCGAGATCGATGCGGGTGGGCTCGCCTTGCTCCGCGAGCCGCGCCAGCGCATGGCGGATCTCGTTCAGGATCGGCAGCGCGTTGCCGAATTGCTGCGGCTCGGCTTCGGGCTGCTCGATGCGAATGGGGATGTCGGAGAGTTCGGCCATCGGGCTCCTCTATCGATTGTTGATTATGTTAGGCATAGCTTATTGAATCGTGTTTGACCTATCGCACAGTTTGCTTCTGATGGCGCTATAACCTTGTAATTCTCTGAGAAATATCATGGCTCCACCCTGGGCGTCGTGCCTCTTGTGGCATCCCCGCCGCTATGGCTCGAGATCGGCCTTGGGCGCGTCGCGGTCTAGTTTGAGGTGTCGCGCCAGCGCTGCAGCAATGTCTGGATCTCGCTGACCACCCGAGGGACTGCGGCGGCCACGGCGGGGGTGAGCTGATCTCCCCAGTCGACCTGCTGAGGCTCGATACCGATCAAGGCACGCTGCCGAGGCAGTGTGTCGGTCAACCGAGCGATATCGAAGAGATCAGCGAGACTGACCTCATGCACGCTCTTGGCATGCTTGCTCAGCTGTTGATCCATCGCCACGCCTTCGAATAGACGTACGGTCCCGGGCGGGTCGCCCATCGCGGCGGCATCGACGACGATCAGCCGACCTGCGTCGCCGATCGGCCCGGCGAGCGTGAAGCTGAGGGTGCCGCCGTCGTAGAGGCTGATGTCAGGGTCGGTGTCCGCGATCGGCTGCAGGGCCTTCAAGACCGCGGCGCCGACGGCCTCGTCAGTGAGCAGAATGTTGCCAAGGCCGAGGATCAATGTGCCTTTACCAGGCATAGCGAGGTCTCCGGTCGATGAGTCGGTGCACCCAGAGGGCGATCGGGTGCCTGATGCAGGCTCGCATCGGCGAGCGATTGATATAAGCCGCTTGCGATCGGACCAGGCTCGGCCTTAGCCTGCCAGTATTGCGATATCACGACGGAGAAGTGCCCCATGTGCATGGGCATTCCAATGCAGATTCTCGAGATCAACGGCTTGGGCGCGCGCTGCGAGGCCAAAGGGGTCGAGCGCGAGGTGAGCCTGTTGATGCTGGACCCGGATGAGCTGGCGGTCGGGGATTTTGTCGTTATCCACCTCGGGCACGCGATCGAAAAGACATCGGCTGAGCGTGCCGCGGATGCCTGGGCGGTGTATGACGAGATGCTGGCTGCTGAGGCCGGCGAGATCGCCGCTGGCGACAGCCTGCGCTGAGGCCCAAGTCGGCGCCTGGTCTGGCGCCGACTTGGGCTCGTATCGGCGTTTTGGGAAGATGCGCTCTGAGCAATTGCTCTGGGCCAGATACTGCAGGACAGGCGCCGCTGACAGAGATGCTTTCCCAGATGCTCTTCTGTGCCGGCGCTCTCAACAAGTCTAGTCAATCGGCGTTGGCGAAATCGTCAGCAATCTCGTACTGCCGCTGGACCTCGTCGAGGTGGGCGTTGCCTTCGCCCTCAACGAGCTCGCAGTTGTTGGCCATGCGCGCATGCATCGCCGCCTTCCAAGCGCGATTGGTTTTCTTGTCCGGGAGCATGTTGTCGGGCGTGAGCGCGGCGGCGACGGCAGCGGCGACAAAATGATCGGCCTGGGCGAGCCAGTCGGTGTCTTTGCCGCAGTCGGTGTAGGTCTTGGTCGACCAGGCCTTAGCTGCGCGATAGGCGTCCTCGAGCTCCGGCTCGGAGACGTCGGTGCGCAGGCCGGTCTCGATCGCTCGCTTTACGCGCTCGTCGCGGCTGAGATGGGCGAGGCTTTGCGCAAAACGTAGGCCGATGAGCCGTTGTTGCTCGACGGAAAGACGATCGAGCAGATCACGAAGCTGTTTGTCGTTGCTGATAGTCGCCATGCGGGGAATTCTCCTATGCTCTTGGCATCGCCTACTATCTTGCCTCTACCACCTGCGCTGCATTGACGTGAATCACAGCCCATGAAGCGAACCGTTTTCTTTGTCTCTGAAAGCACTGGCATCACGGCCGAGACCCTCGGTCAGAGCCTGCTCTCGCAGTTCGATAACGTCGATTTCGAGCGAGTCTACATGCCCTACATCAATACCGAGGCGCGCGCTCGGGCGCTGACGCAGCGCATGCACGAGGCCGCAGAGCGCGACGGCGCCCGCCCCTTAGTGTTCTCGACCATGCTCGACGCTGGAATTGCTGCAATTCTCAGGGAAGGCGACTGCTTTCATCTCGAGCTGTTCGAGCAGTTCGTCGAGCCCTTGAGTGCCGAGCTCGGTGTCACCCCGAGTCGCGAGTCTGGGCGCAGTCATGCCATCACCAAGCCGAGCATGTACACCAAGCGCATCGAGGCGATCAATTTCGCGATGGCCAACGACGATGGCGTGCGCCCGGATAATTTCCGTCATGCGGACGTGGTCTTGGTTGGGGTCTCGCGCTCCGGGAAGACGCCGACCTGCCTTTATCTGGCGATCCACTATGGGCTGCGCGCAGCCAATCATCCGCTGACCGAGGACGACTTCGAGCGCGAGGCCTTGCCGCCGGAGATCGGCGCTGTCAAGGAGAAGGTCTTCGGGCTCACCATCGAGGCGCGGCGTCTGCATCGGATCCGCGAGGAGCGACGACCAGGCAGCGAGTACGCCTCGCTGGCGCGCTGCCGCAACGACATCCGCCTCGCGCACGAGATGTTAGGCAGGCTCGGCGTACCGGTGCTCGACACCACCAGCCAGTCGATCGAGGAGATCTCGGCCCAAGTGCTTCGTGGTCTGCGCAATTCCGGCAATCACTGACGCGGCCATTGAGATCAGGATGCCGAGCGCCGATACTGCCGCGCTCTTGTAGGACCGAGGGGGCGGCTGCCTCGGTCCCGGACTCGTTCCTCCGGAATCGTCCCTCCGGAATCGCAATAGCGCGAAGGCAACTGTGATGAAGCTCGGTATCCCAAAAGAGACGCTCGCCGGCGAACGGCGAGTCGCGACCACCCCGGATGTGGCCAAGAAGCTCGTCGCCAAGGGCTTCGAGGT
>NZ_JBUDPI010000090.1:0-11825 GCF_054919635.1 Halochromatium sp.
ACAGCCGACTGCCAGCAGCGCGCCTGAGCCAGGGCCCTCGCGACCACGGCGCAGGTTGCGCCAGTAGCCCCAGATCAGTAGTAAGAGCACGAGATTGATCTGACCGAACTGCAGGTTCAGATAGAGTCCGCCGAAAACGGCGATATAGAGTGGCCCCCAGAGGCGCAGCGCGCCGCTTGCGTCATCGCGCGACAGATCGCCGACGATGACCCGCATCACCGCGACCGTCAGTAGCAGGTTGAGCACAAACATCACGCCGGCTAACTGCTCCAGGCTCAGCCCTGTGATCGGATAGAGCAACGGCAGCGCCGTGGGCGGATAGGTGAAGGGCAGCACGTCGCCAGGGCGGCGCGGGTAAGGGTCCTGGCCCTCGCCAAAGACGCGCTCGGCGGCTGCGGCATAGACGGCGATGTCGGTGTCGCGTAAATGCACCTGGCTGGCAATGACGCCGAGCAGCGCGATGGCCAGGATCAGCCCAATCCACTTATCGCGCATCAGTCGATGGTCTCCAGGTCGCTGGAGGGCGGCTCGGCGACCTTGTTGTCGCGCCGGAAGCGATAGGCCTCCTGCACCAGTGCGAGATCGGATCGGTCGGGGCCCCAGTCCGCGCGGTCGCTGACGATGGCCTGGCCGTCTTCGGCCCAGAGGCGCCAGAGAATAGCGACGTTCTCCCAGTAGGCCCCGGCGACATAATGCCCGTCGGGGCTAAACACCGCATTGGCGACCCCGCCGGCATCAGCCTCCAAGGGCAGGAAGGTCGGTAGCGTCTGGACCTGGTCGCTGATCGCCTTCGGACGTTTCCAGATGCGGATACTGCCGTCGCGGGAGCCGGTCAGTATCCAATCGCCATCTGGACTGAATTCGGCGCGGTAGATGCGATCCTGATGACCTGCCAGGATCGCGATCGCATCCCCGCGCGCGCCCCAGAGCCGTGCGGTCTTGTCGAGCGATGCGGTCACGATCTGCTTGCCATCGGGGGCGAAGGCGATGCTATAGACCCGACCGCTATGGCCGGCCAGATAGCGGATCGGGCCGCAGCCGGGATCGGGCTTTGCATCCTCGTCTGTGGACTGAAGCGTCGAGAGATCGAGGTTGAGAACTGCTGATCGGTCGGCCTCGCCAGCGATGGCGACCTGGCTTCCATCTGGACTCAGGGCGATGTCGCCGATCGCACCGATGCCCGTATGGGTCTCGCAGAGATGCCGCCACTGACCGGCTTGCGAGCGCTGGGCGAGGCGCAGCACACCGGCTGCGTCACCGGTTGCAATCAGCGTCTGCGTGGCGATTTGCTGCAGCGCCGCGGCGTCGATCGGGACGCCACCATGTTGCAGTGCCTTGTCAGTCTGCAATGGCTCGCAGGTGTCGGTGGAAAAGGCGCGCACCGGCTTGGTGCGGTCGTTGGAGGTGGTCAGCACCCAGCTGGCGTCGGGGCTGAACAGGGCATTATAGACCTCGCCAAGCTTGGATTCGGTGACCTGCAACCGGCAGTCGATACGCTTCTTGATCAGGTCGGCGATCCGGGCGGTACCGTCATTGTGCGCCGAGGTCAGCCGACGTCCGGAGGGCGAGAAGCGCACCTGGCGTGCCGGTCGCATCGGGGGCTCGTCGAGAAACTCAGCCCAAGGCTCGGGTCCGCTGCTTGAGTCATCGCGACCGTAGCGCCAGACCCGCACGCCACCATCGAAGCCGGCAGTGGCGAGCAGCAAGGTGTCGATGCCCTGAGCGATCGCGGGCGGAGCGGTTGCCGTCTCGACATACCAGACGTGATCGGGGTGTTGCAGCCGGTAGGCGAGCTGCGAGACTGGGGTTACGCTCCAGAGACGGACCGTTGCGTCGCGGGCTGAGAAGGTCGCGACGCGCTGACCCTGGGCATGGAATCCAGCCGCGCTGATCGCTGCATCATGGCCAAGCACGGCAATCGACTTTCCGGTTTGCAAGCCGGTCAGCTTGGCCGTGCCGTCTAAGGACGCGCTCAAGACCAGACTCTCGTTGATCTGGGCCGAGGCCGGCGGATCAACGATGCGCAGGGTTTCCGCGCTCAGTCGATGGCTATTCAAGACCACCGCCTGATCGAAGACCTCCGCCGAGCTCGGCTCGCCAGCGACCTCGTCCATCAGGGTCCAGCGCACGATCTGCCCTTCATCATCGGCCGCGACCAGAAAGGCTCCGGACTTGTCGAAGGCGACATCGCGCACCGCACTGCGATGCATACTGAACGTCCGCTGACCGACGCGCGCAGAAGAGAGCTCGGCGATGGGCTCGCCGCTGATGCGGTAGATGCGAATCCGCTCATCAGCTGCGGCGATGGCGATGCGCTCGCCGTTGGCATCGAAGACCGCCCGGTCGAAGGGGCGTCCGAGAGGACCCTCGGCGGGGAGTGAGCGCTTGACGGCGCCGGTACCGAGGTCAATGAGACGGGTGCGACCGATGCTGCCTGCGGTCAGCAGGGATGCGCCATCAGGCGAAAAGCTCAGGCTGCGTATCTGACCGTCTTCAAGCCGCTTCTCCAGGATCACTCGGCCTGGCTGCGTCAGGTCCAGCACGCAGATTTCCTGTTGCCCGGCGTCGTTGCCGCGGCTGAATGCCAGCTGTTGTCGAGGCCCATCTAGGGCGAAGCTCAGTCCTGCTGGCGCTCCGCAGGCATAATCCGGCTCGGCCCCGGCGCTGGCGGGAAGGCCCCAGACGCCAGCCTGCCCGATCCCATAGGCCTGGGTATCAGGCCCGAATACCAGTGTATGCAGCCCAAGCTCCGGATCAGCGAGCAGCTCCCTGCGTTGAAGGCGACCATGGCGAAGCTCGAGCAGAACCGCTGCTCCGTTGGGTAGAAAGGTCGCGAGCTGCGAGCCCTGGTCGTTGAAGGCTGGAATGCGAGGTTGATCCGGCAACGGACTCGGGGCCGCGGCCATGGCGATCATTCGGTTGCTGCTGAAGGCAACGCCCAGGGTCTGCACGGCCCGCTGTGGCAGCTCAGCACCGGCACTCAGTGCCAGGTCGACGGCCTCTGGCGTATTGCCGCGGGTGATCGAGAGGTTCGCCTCGTTGAGCTTGCTACGGCTCAGGTTTGCCTGGGCCTCGGCATAGGCGCGATAGGCGAGCCCGGCCGAGATCGCCGAGACCAGCATCAGCGCGGCGAGCACGGCCCCGACTGCCCGCACCAAGCGGCTGCGTCGGCGCATGAAGGCCAGATAGGCCTTGGACTGGTCGATGAGCTCAAGCTCCAATGGCTCCAGCTCATCGGCGTAGGTCTCGAGGAGGGCTTCGGCCTCGGCCGAGCCGGCATCCCGTAGCAGGTACTCGCTGTTGCAGTTGGTGCGCTTCCAGAGCTGTGCCTGTCGGTCGAGCTGAAAGCGTCGTGCGAGCAGCTGGCGATTGGTCGGCACGGCGAGCCAGTTGCGCACTGGCGCCCAATGCGTGAGCAGCGCGGGATGACTAAAGCTGACCACTGCCCGATATTGGCGCCAGTCGAGCCGCCCGCTGTCGCCGTTTGTTTCGCTTGTGGCGTCGCTAGGCGCCGCGGTGGCGGTCTCGCTAATCCTGTCGTTCGGCTGGCTGCCTGTGCCGTCGCCGGCGGCGGCTTGCTGGAGAGATTGCTCGCTCGCTGCCTCGGCGTCTAACGGCGGGCTAGGCTGGTGCCGGCGCAGTCGCCGCCAGCGCTGCCGCCACTCGCCTCGGGTCTGGCGCCAGAGGCTAGCGAGCTCGGAGCTTAGCCGGTAATCCGGTGGCTCGCAGCGAATACTGAGGGTCGGGTCGCGCAGCCCTTCGGTCATGATCAGCCGTGTTTCGATTAGATGTTGCAGCAGCCGTGCGCAGGCCGGATCTCGTCGCAACAGATCCAGGCTGCCATATCGGTTGGTGGCGCGACCCGTGGCGCCGCCCTCGATGCTGATTAGCGCGCGGCAGAGCCTGGGCAGAGCTGAGCGTGCCTCTGCATCGAGCTGCGCCCAGACGGCCGCAGCCCGATCGAGTACCTGGCCATGAATCCCTCCGGCCGCTAGGTAGTCGGCGCTCGAGAGACGTAAGGACTCTCCTTGAGTTGTGACTTGACGCTGCATGGCCCGCTGATAGGCGACGTCCAGCACCGGTTGGATCAGTGGCGCCCAGTGGCGCAAGCGATTGGCGTCGGCCTCGAGATGCTCGACCAGCTCGCGCTCGCCGAGCTCGTCAGCGTCCAGATCGATACCGGCGATGCGGGCTGGGATCTCGACCACCTGACGAATGCGCGCCGCCGATAGCGGCCCGATCTCGGTCCAGCCCTGACGCTGGATCAGGGGCTGTAGCGCGGGCAGACGCTCGAGGGCCGGCAGCGCGTCGCTGCGCAGAACGGCAATGATCCAGATGGTCGTGGCTTGAGCCAACGCATACAGCGCAGAGGCAAAGGTCTGCAGCTGTTCTTGATCGGCCTGCTCGAGCACGGCATCGAGTGGATCGAGCAACAGAAGCAGACGGGTGCCACCGCTAGTGGTCATCTCCGGTGAGCTGGCTCTCAGCGCACTGCTGATCTGCTGCGCGGCTAAGGCGGGGTCGCTGCTGAGTAGGCGGTGCAGCTCGGTGGTGCCCAGCCCAAAGCCTGCGAGGGACTCGGCCAGCGCCGGCTGGGCGCAGAGCGCTGCGGCGATGGCGGCGGTTGGGCCTGCCTCCGCGGCGCGCGGGTCGACCAGGCAATCACGCACGGCGGCGATCTCGTCGAATTGGAACGGTCGCGTCAATCGCGGCAGCACGCCGGCGCGGAGCAATGAGGTCTTGCCGCTGCCGCTGGGACCGGTGACCAGGAGCAGGTTTTCTGCCTCTGCTGTCAGCTCCTCGAGGCGCTGCAAGAGCGCGCGTACCTCCTGCTCGCGGCCGCTGAAGATCCGCGCGTCGCTGATCTCGAAGGGGCGGTCAGGGCGAAAGGGGCTACCTTGCCAGCGCAGATCACCGCTGGTGGCGCGACGCTCGGCGCTGATGCGGCGATTCAGCAGCTTGCGCAGCTGAGTGGAGACCAGCTCGCGGAATGCGGTGGCGTTATCGAAGGTGCGGAAGGCACGGCGGAAGCTGTTGTCTTCGAAGAAGAAATGTTTGCGAAAGAAGTCCTCGAGCCGGCGTCGGTCGTCAACCGCCTCGCGCGCTAGGGCGGCGTCGGTAATGTCGACCAGCTTCGGTGTGGTCTTCTTATAGACCAGCACCTCGGGGATTCCGGTTTGGGCCGAGGCATCGACCGCGTTGACGAACTCCCATTCGGTTCCGGTCATCCCTCGATAGGGCTCTTGTGGCAGAGGCGAGCCGAGCCGCGTCCAGAGGATGACCAGCACGATGTCGCAATCTTCCGGCTGCGTCAGTCCCGCCTGAAAGGTGCGATCCGCCGTGAGTGCCTCTTCCTCCCAGAGGATCGCGCGCAGCTCGAAGTAGGGGAGATACTCGCTCGCGAGCTGATCGACGATATCCTTGACCGCGGCGCGCTCGTGATCGACGTCAGCGGGCGAAGAGACGAAGATTCTGACGGACTTGTCGGTCATGTGCTCGGTTCAATAGGCCGGACAGATGCAGCAGCACTGTCTTAGGGGTTGATTGCGTCTCGAGACGCGCCGCGTCGGTCAGGGTACAATGCCACGAGGGGACCGAGTTGGCACCACTTGAGCCGGAGGGCGCCCTGATGCAAAGCGAGACGACTGACCCGCAGCGTATGGAACAGTTGCTGCGCGAAGCGGTGCGACAGATCGCGGATGATGGCGACCTCGATCGCTATATCGCCTGGTCGCGGTCTCATATACCGGTTGAGCTAGGCGTAGAATCGGATCTCTTCGAGGGGGAGGCAGAGCGTCTCGCCACCATGCTTGGTGTCGCGATCTGGAATGCCACGCCGCGCGCCGATAATGGCTGGCGTCCGCGCACACTGTCGCTTCCCGCTACTGATGAGCCCTGTTTTTGTGGCTCTGGCCTCAGTTATGGAGACTGTTGCGAGCCGCTGGGTCCGTTGCCGGAGCTGCCGCCGGACCTGATCTGGGACCTGCTGATCGACCAGCTATCCGAAGAGGCGATTCAAGACGCGCTGCGCCGCCAAGCCGTGCCCGATGGCCTACTGGCTAAGGTGGCTGAGCGTTGGCTCGAGCACGATCGCCCCGGGCGCGCGGCGGCCCTGCTCGAGCCACTCTTCAAGGGCGATCTCCGAGCGCTTGATGGTCGCTACGAACCGGCCCTGGATATCCTGTGTGATGCCCTCGATGCGCTCGATCACTGGAAGAAGAAGCAGGCCTTCCTGTTGCGTGTGACCGATGAGGGCAGTCGCGAGCTCAAGGCCGCCGCCTGGCAGCGCTTTACCATGATGTTCATGGATGAAGGCGAGCTCGACTATGCCGACGAGGCCTTCGAGCAGGCATTGCGCCACGCCCCTGACAATCCATCGACGGCACTGCTTGAGATCACCCTGCTTGCGGCACGCCACGACGATGTGCGAGCGCGCTCGCGCGCCCAGTTCTGGCGTCATCGGCTGCGTCGCAATGGTGACGCGGACGCCGGTTTTCTCGGCTTCCTCGAGCAGGCGATGATCGATCCCCAAGAGGCGCTGGTCTCGAGCCATGCCGCGGCGATGGACCCACTGCTGCTCGAGCTCTGTCACTGGGTCAGATCGCTCTCTGCGCTGCCGGTGCTGCCCTATCAGGTCGAATCGCTCGATGATCCCGTTGAGGTCGGGGCCGGCCTTCAGTTGCCGCTGTTTCCTGCCGAGCTGCTCCCGCGAGGCTGTGCGAAGACCGCCTCTGGCGCGGTCGGCGCGCTCTTGCCAAGCCCCGCGCTGCGCGCGGTCGAGCGCGAATGGCGTCGCGTCTTTCCTGCTTCGAAGCCCTATGCGACTCAGCTCTCAGCGCTCGATGACGGTGCCGTCTGGGAGGGCGATGGCTGGATGCGTCTGCTCAGCGCGCAGCCAGACGCGGCCAATAGCCTAGACGTGCTCGATGACCTCGCAACTGCACTCTACGAGCATCCCGAGAGTAGTCTCCCCTGGGTCTCGCATACACTGCTTGGCCCGCTCTATAAGCGCGCGCTTGCGATCATCGAGGCCACCATCGCGGCGACCGGCGTCAGCTGCTTGCCCTGGAATGCGGAGCGTAATCGGCCGGCGCTGCGGCTGTTGTTTCGGACCTATCTGCACGAGGCCGAGGCGGGACGCGAGGCGGCTGCCGCGGCGGCGATCGAGCAGCTTCTGGCCTTGAACCCGCAAGACAATCATGGCGCGCGGGCCGAGCTGATGAACCATTATCTGCGCGCTCGATCCGATCAGCAGGCGTTAGAGCTTGCGCGCCGCTTCCCGAACGATCTGCTAGCCGATCTAGCCTACGGCGAGGTGTTGGCGCTGTATCGATTGGGTCATCAAGAGCACGCGGCGCAAGCGTTGAGCAGCGCGGTTGATCGGTTGCCGCGCATCCCGCGCTTCCTGTTGCGTAAGCGCATCAAACGTCCAGTGCTGGACGATGCCGGTTTCACCCCCGGCGGGGACGATCAGGCTTGGCTCTATCGTGAAGCCATGCGTGACGTTTGGGAGGCCGAGCCAGGCCTATTGAGCTGGATGAAGAAGCGACTCACCGCCTGAGGAGGCATTGATGGCGCAGTCCTTTAAGGTCGTCTTTACCGGAGCCCTGGCGCCGACAGCCAATGCCGAGCAGGCAGTGCGCGATTTTGCCACGGTGTTCAAGGTCAGCGAGGAGCAGGCCCGCTCGCTGATCTTCGATGGGCAGTCGAGGGTGCTGAAGACCGATGTCGATGCCGATAATGCGCGGCGGTACCAGGAGGTGCTGGAAGAGATCGGCCTGCAGTCGCGGATCGAGCCCATGGAGGCCCAGAGCGGGCTCGCCGCTGGGGAAGCAGAGCCCAGATCCTCGGCACCTGAGGCCGCACCCGAAGATCATTCTGAGCGGGAGGCTGGCACGGGTGTGAGTGGCCACCTTAGGTCCGATCAAGCTGAGCAACGCGTCGAGCCGTCGCAGCCGACCGATACAGCGGCCGAAGATCCCAGTCGGCAGCGGCTTGCCCCGGTGAAGCATCCAGCAGGTCATGGCTGGCAGTGGATTGCCCGGGCCTGGCAGCAATTCAAGGCCCAGCCTGGGGTCTGGCTGGCGGCCGTCGCCTTGGTCTATCTCGTGACCTTTGTACTGAGCTTGGTACCCGTGGTCGGGTCCTTGGCAACCATGATCCTGGGCCCCGTGTTCGCCGGTGGGCTGATGCTCGGTGCCCAATCCCAAGAGCGTCAGGGGCGGCTGCGGGTGTCGGCTGGCTTTGAGGGCTTTTCATCCCACGGCGGGCAGCTGGCGCTGATCGGCCTGCTCTATCTGGTCGGCCTGTTCTTGGTGTTCGTGGTTGCTGGACTGGTCTTGATGGCGACTGGTGTCTTGTCGGCTGGCTCCATGGAGGCACTGAGCTCGAATGATCCAGAGGTGGTCGCCGACGTACTGGGGCCTGGGATTGGTTTGGTCTTGCTGGTCTTGATGCTCGCGATGGTGCCACTGCTGATGCTGTATTGGTTTGCGCCGGCCTTGGTAGCGCTCGAGGGGATGGGCGCGGTTGAGGCCATGCGGATGAGCTTTCGCGCCTGCTGGCGCAACATGCTGCCCTTTGTCGTCTACGGCTTAGCACTGATGTTCATCCTGGTTGGCGCTAGTCTCATCTTGGGCATCGTCAGCGCGCTGCTAGCTGCTGTTTCTGAGGCGCTGATGGTTGCCTTGATGCTGCTGATGATCCCCCTCATGCTGGTGTTCGCCGCGCTCGTCGTGCTGTCGATCTACAGCGCCTATCGGGATGTGTTCAATCACGCGGCGCGCTCGCACGGAACCCTCGCCTTCTGAGCGGTTTACGGGTTTCCGGTCTGGTGGAGATCGGGTGCTCGAAGGCTGTCCAAACCCTTAGCAACGTCAAATCACCCCACAGCAGGAGAGATCGGCTATGCGTTTTTGCTTAATGACCTTGACGGCGACCTTAGTCTGCGCCAGCTCACTCGCCGCGGCTGGCGATGAGCCGGCCGCCAATGCGCCAGCTAGCTCAGCCGATAGCTCGTCGGCTACCGACGCATCGAGTGCCAACGATCTGCCCGAGGGTCGCTTGGTCTATGGCAAGTATATGGCGACGGCAGGCGATTGCATGGCCTGTCATACCCGTCCGGACGGCAAGCCGTTCGAGGGCGGTCTGCCGATCGAGACACCGTTTGGGACCATCTACACCCCGAATATCACGCCGTCGAAGGGCTACGGCATCGGCTCATTCAGTGACAAGGATTTTTTGCATGCCTTGCAGGATGGTATCTCGCCGAGCGGGCTGCCCTACTACCCGGCGCTGCCCTATCCCTCTTACACCAAGGTCAAGGACGACGATCTGCTCGCGATCAAGGACTATCTGATGTCACTCGAGCCCTCCAACTACCAGCCACCCGAGACCGATCTGCGTTGGCCCTTCTCGGTGCGCGACCTGATGTTCGGCTGGCAGACGGTCTATCTTGATAAGGGTCGTTTTGAGCCTGACCCTAATCGTAGCGATGAATGGAATCGGGGTGCCTATCTGGTCGAGGGCTTGGGCCACTGCGGCTCTTGCCATACACCACGCAACATGGCCGGTGCCACCGAGCCCTCAAAGGCGATGACGGGTGCGATCGTCGATGGGTGGTATGCGCCGAATCTGACCTCTGACTTGGATGAAGGCCTCGGTCGGTGGACGGTTGATGAGCTTGCGACCTTCCTGCAGACTGGGATGGCGCCCGCGAAGCTGGATGCGAGCGAGGAGCAAGACCCCAGTGGCGCCCCAGCGACGGCTGCTCTAGGACCGATGGCCGAGGTGGTGCACGATAGCCTCTCGAAGCTGGCGACCTCGGATCTGCGCGCAATGGCGGTCTATCTGAAGGATCTGCCGCCAAAGACCGAGCCGACGCATCGGCCGAAGGTGCCGGAGGTGTTGACCGAAGAGGCCTACGAGAAAGGCCGTGAGATCTATGCGAAGAACTGCAGCGCCTGCCATCAGGACCATGGCCAGGGGCTGAAGCCCTACTTCCCGGCGCTGCGCGGTAACCCAGTCGTCAATGAGGAGCGACCGAACGATGTGCTCAAGACGCTGCTGCTCGGTGCTCCGGCTGATCCCTCGGAGGCCTTCTCTCCGCATGTGGTGATGCCCTCGTTCGGCTCGGTGCTGACCGATCAGCAGATCGCGACGGTGGCAAGCTATATCCGTGCCAACTGGGGCAATGATGCGCCGCCGGTCACGGCGAAAGAGGTCAAGGCGTTACGCAAGTAATCGGATGTTCTGCCCATGGGCCGGTGCGCGGGCATCGGCCTTAGGCCGGTGCCGCTGAGCGAGCATTTGGATGCGTCCTCGCTTGCGCCAATTGTTGCGCTCCATCCTGCTTGGTCTGACCATCCTGGCGCTGGTCCTCGCTGGGCTGCTCGTCTGGTGGCTGCAGCGCCCGCATCCGAGCTACGATGGGGCTCTGGTGCTGCCGGGGCTCGAGCAGCCGGTGACGGTCCGTTACGGTCCCCATGCGGTTCCGACGATCCAAGCAGAGGCACTGGGAGACATGCTCTTCGCGCAAGGCTTTGTCGTCGCACGAGAGCGTCTCTGGCAGATGGACCTGCTGCGTCGGCTTGCCGGTGGCCGCCTGGCCGAGCTGTTCGGCCCGGGTGCGCTGGTGAGCGACCGTTTCTACCGAACGATCGGGCTGCTAAGGACTGCGCGGTCGTCCTTTGCGGCCCTCGAGTCCGAGTGGCAGCAGCTCCTGCGGCGCTACGCCGATGGCGTCAATGCCTACATCCGCCTGGCGATCGACGAGCGCCGCTTGCCACTCGAGTATCAGTTGCTGGGATTGGAGGCGAGTCCCTGGCACCCGCAGGACAGTCTGCTGGTCGGTGCCTACATGGCCTGGCTCAACTCGGTGAACCTGCGTGAGGAGCTGGTCTTCCTGCGGCTGTCGCAGCGGCTGGGCACTGAGCGCGCGCTGGAGCTGTTTCCGACCGATCAAGGCCGGCCTGCGCCAGCGAATGCAGAGGATCTCCCAGACTATCGGCTTGAGCTAGGGATCGGCCCGCGCGCCTCAGCGACCGGCCCGGCGAGCCATTCTGGACCCAACTCTGAGAACAGGTCCGGAGACGGTTCGGGCGACCTGCTTGGCAACGGAGCTGCAGCCAATCCAACGGCCGACCCTACGGCTCGTCCGATCGCTCGATCGGCGGCCACTCCGGCTCAGCGGATCGATCGGCACTCAGCCTTGGCGGCTAGCGAGGCATTGTTCACACAACCCTCCGCGTCACAGGGACTCAGCAATGCGTGGGCCGTCACCGGCTCCCGCACCGCTGACGGCAAGGCCTTGCTTGCGAACGACCCGCACCTGCCGGCGGTGATGCCTAGCACCTGGTATGAGCTCGAGATGCAAGCACCAGGGTACCAGGTCGCCGGGGGTGCCATCCCAGGGGTGCCCTGGATACTGATTGGGCACAACGCTGATCTCGCCTGGGGCATCACCGCTGCGGTTGCTGATACCCAAGACCTCTTCGTCGAGCGTCTCAACGACGACGGCAGTGCGGTCCTGCGACCGGATGGCGCTTGGGAGCCGATCCGCAGGCGGGTCGAGATGATCCAGGTTGCTGGCTCCGCCGAGCCTGAGCAGATCGCGCTACCGATCGACTCGACGGGCCATGGTGTATTGATCGATGAGCTGGTGGCCACGGCAGGCTCGAATCCGACTGGCCTCGCGCCGATCCGTCGTCCCGAAGGGAAGCGAGAAGGGAACGGCTGGCGTCTTGCGCTGCGTCTGGCGTACGACCAGCCCGATCGCTCGTTTGTGGGCTTCTATCGCCTGAATACCGCGACCAGTCTCGCCGAGG
>NZ_JBUDPI010000091.1:0-11545 GCF_054919635.1 Halochromatium sp.
AAGCGCTCGGGATAGGTCTCAGCAAACTCCTGGGTCTTGGTCGAGTTCTTCACGTCGCCATCGAGCACGACGAGATCCGGGAACCGGCTGCCGAGCTTCTGCAGCGCGGCGCCAAAGGCGGCGCGGGTCGCGACCTGCTCGCCGAGCTCGTACTCGACCTTGAGCGGCAGTCGACTCTCCTCTTGGGCACGCTCCGACGCCACCTGGGCCATGGTAGCGACCGTCGGCTCAGCACTCGGCACCCGGCGCGGCTCCACCAACAGCCGCAGGTCGGGCTCGTTGATCTCAGCGAGCGCTTGCGCCAGCTGATCGTCATCGAGGGCCTTGCCGTGCCAGCCTTCCGCGCCTTCGAGGAATGAGATCCCCTTGCCTTTGACGGTGCGGGCGATGATCGCCGTTGGTCCCGGCTGTTGCGCGCTCTTGAGCGCCGCCAGAATGGCGCCGAAGTCGTGCCCGTCGATCTCTAGCGTACGCCAGCCGAAGGCTTGGAAGCGACGAGCCAGGACCGAGGTGTCATGACCATAAGGGGCAGGACCGCTTTGCTCGAGGCCGTTGGCATCGACGATGGCAACGATCTGCTCCAGGCGCTGGTCAGCCGCGAACTGGGCGGCCTCCCAGACCGAGCCTTCAGAGCACTCGCCATCGCCGAGCAGGCAGAACAGACGCGCGCTGATCCCGTCCAGCCGGTCCGCTAGGGCCATCCCATTGACGGCGGCGAGCCCCTGTCCCAGGGAGCCGGTCGCGACAGGAATCCAAGGGTTGCGCGGTGTCGGATGACCCTCGAGATCACTGTCGATCTGCCGCAGGGTCAGCGGATCGGTCTCAATGGCGCCGGCCTCGGACAGGGCCGCCCAGAGGATGGGCGCCGCATGGCCCTTGGAGAGCAGGAAGCGATCCTGATCGCGGGCGCCAGGCGCGCTCGGGTCCCAGCGCATCTCGTGGAAGAACAGGGCGGTGACCAGGTCAGCGCAAGACAGCGCCGAGGTCGCATGGCCAGAACCGGCGCGGCTGGTCATCCGCAGCACCTCAGCACGCAGCCGGCTCGCCTCGCCAACCAAGGGTGTCGCGCGCTCAGCATCCTGCCGGGACTCCTGTGTGCGCTCGATGCGGTCGGCGAGCCGCTGCATCAGCTGATCATAGGGATCGATGAACTTCTGCACGCCTTCGGCAACCAGCTGATGCGTGATCGCATCGAAGTCGATCTCAAGCTTACGCTGCAGGCGCTCGAGCAGCTCTGCCGCTTCGGCCGGGCTGCCCGCCGCTGAGACCTCGATCCAGCCGTGGTCGTCGAAGGCATCCGCGGTCGCCTCCGGCATGGTCGAGATGGTCTCTGGCAGGATCAGCGACTCGACGTAATGGGTGTCCGACAGGCTCGGGTCCTTGGTGCCGGTGCTGGCCCAGACGAGCCGTTGCGGACGTGCGCCGGCCTTCGCCAACCGCTGCCAACGCTCGCTCTCGCCGACCTCGCGAAAACGCGCATAGGCCAGCTGGGCGTTGGCAACCGCGGTGCGTCCGAGCAAGGATTCGGCCTCAGCAACGATGCGCTCATCGACCTGGGGGTCGATGCGCTGGCGCAGCTCGCGGTCCACCGCAGTGTCGATCCGGCTGAGGAAGAAGCTGGCCACCGAGGCGACGCTGTGCAGATCCTTGCCGTCGCGCAGCCGCTGTTCCATGGCGCGCAGGTAGGTTTGCAGGGTCTGCTCGTAGGCGTCGCGACCGAATAGCAGCGTGATATTGACGTTGATCCCGTCGACGAGCAGGGTCTCGACCGCATGCAGCCCCTGCGGCGTGCCCGGTACCTTGATGAACAGGTTCGGGCGTCCGACCCGGTCCCACAGTTCGCGGGCCTGGCGCAGCGTCGCGACAGGGTCATAGGCCAGGTGCGGCGAGACCTCGAGACTGACGAAGCCGTCGAGTCCGTCGGTCGCCTCGTGGATCGGCATCAGTAGGTCGCAGGCATCGCGAACGTCGTCCGTGGCCAGCTGCTCGTAGACCAACTCAGCGGCAACCGAGCCATCACGCGCAAGGGTCTCGAGCGCAATGGCAATGCGGTCATCGTAGCTCGCGGAGTCCGCCATCGACTTTGCGAAGATCGCGGGATTGGAGGTAATCCCGGACAGACCCTGCTCGCGGATGCGCGATTCGAGTTGGCCGTTGCCGAGCATGTCGCGCGATAGGCTATCGAGCCAGAAGCGCTGGCCGTGATCGTTGAGCTTGGCGAGTTGTTGATTCGGCGCGAGTTGCTGATTCGGCATTCCGGAATCCCCTCGATGATTGGCGTAGATGACAATGATGGACGGGCCGGCGCACACTCGCGGCCAATACCTCGTCTCGAGTTAACAATGATCAGCAAGAGCGATGCCAGCGCAGGGCCAGCCCACGGCCAGCGCCGGACCAGATCAGGACCAGCACAGGGAACGGGCGGCGCTGAAGGCACGAGCGCTGACGGCAGCCTCGATCGGCGGCGCGGCGACGGGGCCAATGCCCCGACCGACGGTGCAAAGCACCCGCTTGCCTTTACAGCGTCAGAAACATGGCCGAGCCGGAGATGTCGGACAGTGGCCTCACCATCATTCATCGAAAAATCCGCAATCAAATTCGGATTTTTCGAAGTACTTAACGAATCAGCCAGAGATGACTCTCGATATGATCGACCTACGCCAACCGCCAGAGACGTGACCGGGACCGCCGTTCCACGGCAGCCCAGCCAACGCCGGGCTTTCGGGGAGGCTAGCTTCCGTGCCTACGTCAGTATTGAGGCCAAGTTATGTCCCCATCCGACCTCCCTCCTCCGCATCCGAATTGGGCTGCATCGATGAGCCCTCAGGCACGCCGTCTCCTCGATCTGCCGCTACCGCCGGAGACTCGCTCGCTACTGGCCGCCGCGCCGAGTGTCACCGTGGCCGGCTCCCACGAGGATCTCATGGCCCTCGCCGTCCGCGATGCGGGCGACGACGGCTTCCATGAGGTCGACTATCAGGTTCCCGGAATCGGCCAGGTGGTCGAGGCCAAGGTCTGTCGCACCCGCAACGGCATCTCAGCTAACTACATCGAGCCCTACATGCGTCGTCGCGACCCGGATTGCATGGTCATCGGCGACGACCGCCCGACGGACAAGACCACCTATGTCGAGCGCTTCGGGGGCTCCTTCGACCCGGTGCGCGAGGAGACCTTCGAGTGGCTGAAGACCCAGCCGCTCGCCGTCTTCGCCTTCTATGCCGGTCTGCCGAGCCCGGCGACCCAGGCGCTGGTGATCGGCCCGGACAACGCCGGCTTCTTCGCCCTCGGGCTCGCGCTGCTGCAAGGGATCGTGCCGGTCGAGGACCTGCCCGATGATTTCCAGCCCAAGGCCGTCATCTACGTCGCGCCACCGTTCCGCCACACCCACTTCGAGGGTCGCCAGGTCGTCGTGCACAACCGCCGCGACAGCCTGCACGAGGTGTTCAGCTACAATCTCTACCCCGGCCCCAGCGCCAAGAAGGGCGTCTATGGGGTGCTGCTCAACATCGGCGAGGAGGAGCGCTGGGTGACCATGCACTGCGCCACGGTGCAGGTGGTCACGCCCTACGAGAACCGGGTCGTGATCTCGCACGAGGGCGCGAGTGGCGGCGGCAAGAGCGAGATGCTCGAGTACGCCCATCGCCGGCCTGATGGGACCCTTTTGATCGGTCGTAATCTCGAGACCGGCGAGAAGCGCAAATTCACCCTGCCCAAGGGTTGCGACCTGCGCCCGGTGACCGATGACATGGCGCTCTGCCATCCGTCGCTGGAGAAGGGCAACGGCAAGCTGACACTGATCGACGCCGAAGAGGCCTGGTTCGTCCGCTGTAACCATATCGACCGCTACGGCACCGATCCGCACATCGAGGCCCTCACCGTCCATCCGCCGGAGCCGCTGCTGTTCCTCAACATCGAAGGCCGGCCAGGTGCGACGACCCTGCTTTGGGAGCATATCCAGGACGCACCGGGCGAGCCCTGCCCGAACCCACGCGTGATCATCCCGCGCAAGATCATCCCCGATGTGGTGCGCGGGGCCGTGGATGTGGACGTGCGCAGCATGGGCGTGCGCACCCCGCCCTGCAGCGCCGAGCGGCCCACCTACGGCATCGTCGGTCTGTTCCATCTGCTCCCGCCAGCGCTCGCCTGGCTCTGGCGGCTGGTGGCCCCTCGCGGCCACGCCAACCCCAGCATCGTCGAGACCGCCGGGATGACCTCCGAGGGCGTTGGCTCCTACTGGCCCTTCGCGACCGGACGCATGGTCGATCACGCCAACCTGCTGCTGAACCAGATCATCGAGACCCCTGAGGTCCGCTACGTGCTGATCCCCAACCAGCACATCGGTGTCTGGGAGGTCGGCTTCATGCCGCAGTGGATCGCCCGCGAGTACTTCGCGCGTCGCGGCGGTGCGCGTTTTGCCGCCAACCGGATGCGGCCCTCACGCTGCTCATTGCTGGGCTACACCCCCGGCAGCATCATGATGGAGGGCAGTACCATCGGGAACTGGTTCTTCGAGGTCGAGCATCAGCCCGAGGTCGGCCCGGCGGCCTATGACAAGGGCGCCGCAATCCTCACCGAGTTCTTCCACCGCGAGCTGAAGGCCTTCCTCGGTTCCGATCTGTTGCCGACCGGACAACGGATCATCCAATGCTGCCTCGATGGCGGCAGCCAAGCCGAGTATCAGGAACTGCTTGATCTGCCCTTCCTCGAGCCGGACGAGGATTAAGGGACGGGGGCTTGGAGCAGTTCGACTTCAGGCGACACCGGCACCAGCCACGCTCCTTCGATGCAGCACCACCGACCCTGAGGCGACATGTCCTCGGGGTCGATTACCTGCATCTGCGCGGCAAGCAGTCGGGCGACCTCGTTGTCACCCGGCATGGCTGGCCGGTCCTGGAATCCATCGTCCCCTCGCAGCGGTTCTTCGGCGATCGGCTGCGCAAGGTGGGTCGCCACCTCGCTGGAGCGACCGGCGCCGTCTATCGGGTGCCGGTGGCGCATCCGGCGCGCTCGACCTTTGCGTTAGTGGTGAAGTTCAGCCGCTTCGCGCAAGAGGCGCTGATCTCAATCCCCCCGAGCGAGCCCATGGACTGGGCCGAGCGCGATCGGATCGCAGTGAGTGAGTTCCTGTCACCATTCGAGGAATTTGCCAATCTTGAGCGCCTGCGCGCCAGTGCCGGGATGCGCATCCCGACCAAGGCGCCGTTGGCGATCTACTCGCCGGCCACCCGCTACCTCGACTGGCAGCTCGGCCGCATCGACCACCGCCGTTGGTGGTACGATCGCGTCCTCGCCGAGGACCAGGCCGAGCAGCCCGGGGGCTCTAGGGTCGCGTACGACTGGGAGCGGATGTATGTCCTGATCTATCGCTGGATCGATGGCATCGATGCCGAGACGGCCTGCCAGCAAGGCTCGCTCACCGACACCGAGCTGCGCACGCTCTGCCAAGAGGCACGCCAAACATTGCGCGATCACGGCTGGGATGTGCTGGATCATAAGGCGCGGCATGTGATCGTGCGTCCGCAGAGGACGTCCGGGGCCGATGCCGGATTGAGGTCTGCCCCCGCGCTGACGCCAGAGGCCGAGCCGGAGTCCCAGTTGTCGTCCATGTCCGAGTCCGAGTGCGAGCACCCGTCGACACCAGGCCGGCTCGTCTGCCGTCATGGGCATCGGCTCTGGGCGCTCGTCGATTACGAGCTCCTGGTGCCCTATCCCGCACCCAGCGGCGAGACACTTCAAGCGCAGTAGACCGCCGCGCGCGGTCTGTTCACTATAAGGAACCACCGTATGACGAACAAACACGACGACAGACGCTGGAGCGTCGTCGCCGGGGCATTGATCATTCAGATGAGTCTGGGCGCCGTCTATATCTGGAGCGTCTTCCAGACACCACTATTGGCCCAATTCCCGGGTTGGTCCGAGACCCAAGTCACCCTGCCGGCTCAGCTGGTGATTGCGGTCTTTGCAGTCGCCGTGATCCTGGGGGGACGTATCCAGGACCGGCTTGGCCCGCGGCTGGTCGGCAGCCTGGGCGGCCTGATCCTGGGCCTCGGGCTCATGCTCGCTGGGCTGACGGACCACTTCGCCGAAGGACCGGCTTTGGCCTGGCTCGTGGGCACCTATGCCGTGCTCGGCGGTCTCGGCATCGGCATGGCTTATGTCTGCCCAGTCGCAACCTGCGTGAAATGGTTTCCGGACAAGCGCGGGCTGATCACTGGCTTGGCCGTCGCCGGATTCGGCGCCGGTGCCTTCTTCTTCGCGCCCTTGGCGCGGGCACTGATCGGTGGTGGCGACTATGAGCTGTTCGGACTCGGGCTCTTCCCGCTGCCGCAGGCCGGCGTCTTCGACACCTTCATGGTACTCGGCGCCATCTTCCTAACCACCGTGGTGCTCGGCTCCCAGCTGCTGCGCAACCCACCTGAAGGCTATTGTCCGGCGGGCTGGACACCACCGGCAGCCACCGCGAATCACCACTGCACTCAGGTCAGTTTCACACCGGCCGAGATGCTGCGCACCCCGACCTTCTGGCTGCTCTGGATCACCTACCTGGCCGGCAGCACGGCTGGACTCATGGTGATCATGAAGGCCGCACCGATTTGGGAGGCCTTCAGCCTGTCAGCGGCCGTCGAGGTCCCGGTCTCCTACGAGCGCTTCGCGACCATTGCCTCGGCTGCGGCGATGGCGGTGGGGGTGCTCGCGCTGTTCAATGCCGCTGGGCGCATCCTCTGGGGCCGGGTGTCAGACAGCCTCGGCCGCAAGCAGACCTTGATCATCATGTTCGTGCTCTGCGCCTTGGTCCTGTTCGCGCTCGACTGGATGCGCCTCTACCCCTTGTACCTGCTCGGGGTCTCGCTGGTCGCCCTCTGCTTTGGCGGCTATCTCGCGCTCTACCCGGCAATCACGGCCGACTACTATGGCACCCGCCACATCGGCGTGAACTACGGCCTGCTCTTCACCGCCTACGGCAGCGGCGGCCTGCTCGGCCCGTTCCTGGCCGCGGTGCTGCTGGAGATCACCGAGGGCGTCAAGTACCAAGTGCTGGATCCGACCGGGGAGCTCACCACCCGGGTGTTCCAGCTCGGCGATTACGATGTGGCCTTCCTTGCCGCTGGCCTCCTCTGCCTGGCCGCTGCAGTGCTGACGCTGGCGCTGCGGGCACCGCAACCTAGCGATCTGCGTCTCGACACCCCGGAGACGGCTGGTGCCAACCCGGGTCTGCCGGCGTACGAGCAATCCTGATACGGGCGCTGCGTCAGCAGCATCCGATAGGTCAGTGCGCTGACCCGATCCAAGAGACGCAAGAACGCATCGAGGCGGCCTCAGCCCTCTGATGCCTGATCACTAGAATCCTCGATCAGCTCAAGGCAAAACGGCGCCTGCCCATCGAGCGCATGCCGGGCGATGATGGCGGCCGCTGCGCTCCAGCCCTGATGACGGGTGCCACCGGGCGTCAGGTCGCGGCCGTGGATGTACTCGGCAAAACCCCAGGGCTCGTCGTCCATCGGCAGCGCATTGGCGCGGTTGATACCATCGAGAAACCGCTGGGCTTGCTGCTGCAGACCCCGCCGCGCCAGATCACAGACGTAGAAGCTCGTCACCATCGGCCAGAGCCCACCGTTGTGATATTCGTAGGGCGCGTTCTTGAAGCTGTACGAGAACATCATCTGCAGGTCTTCCCAGTCATCGTCGACGGGACGGATGACTGGATGGAACGCGGGCAGCAAGGCCGCCTCGCGGCCCTGGAAGTCATGATCCCTGTGCTGGTCTCTATCCTGCTCCCCGTCCTGATACTCGCGCTGATCCTTGCGCTGGTCCCTATCCTGCTCCCAGTCCCGATACTCGCGCTGATCCTTGCGCTGGTCCCCATCCTGCTCCCCGTGCTGGTCGCCGTCTTGGACGATTGCCTGGGCAATATCATCGGCGATGTACTCATCCACCCGCTGCCGCTGGGCCTCATCGGCGACATCGAGCAACGAAGCCAGCACATTGGCCAGGGCGTCGAAACGATAGCTGTAGCCGGCCGGTGAGAAGGACGCCATCCAATGCCGGTTGCGGCAATGCGCTGCCGCCTGGAGCCCCTTGCGGTAGAGGACCTCATGATAGACATCCTCCGGAAGCCCGCTGTCGTCGTCCTCCGCAAACCAATAATTGCCGCGAATCAGGTGTCGGAGTCGGCTGATCCGCTCGGTCAGCGCATGATCGGCGGAGCCGTGCACCGACTCGTGGATCTTGGCCAGCGTGCGCTGCGCCTGCAGATAGAGCAGCTGGTCGTAGAGCACATAGCCATTGTGCAGATACTCATCCGCCCAGTCCCCGGTGAGCGGGACATAGAGCAGCCCGCGGTTATTGAACTCCCCGGCGCCGAGCCCGAAACGGATCTTCTCGATCGCGGGGATCATCCGATTCAGAAACGCCTCGTCACCAGTGGCACGCCAATACTCGCCGCAGCCGATCAGAAACCAGAGATTGGCGTCGATACGACCAGCCGTACCGCCATAGCTCACGCGCCCGGCGACAGGATCGACGTTGCTCGGGATCTCGCCATGCGGACCCTGATGGTCCGCCAAGGTCGTGAAGGTGTTGCGGGCCGCCTCATGCAGGGCCGCCTCATCGGTGAGCAGCGCCGCCAAGCCGATGATGGCCCCGTCCCTTGCCCAGATCCGGTGATAATTGCGGTGCTCGGTCGGCGACGCGACGAAGCCGTGCGAGCTCTTGCAGGCATGCAGCAGTTGCAAGGAGCGCTGGTAGGCGTCTTCTTTCAATCAAAGCCTCAGCGATGGTGTTCGGGCGGGCACGGGCAACCGCATAACCAGTCCGCAGCCGGGCGAATGTCGTCTCATCGAGCCAGAGCGACATCGCCCGCTGCTCCCATCTGGGTATTATTCGGCGCGCTTCTCGATCACGCCACAGGCGATGCGTGGCCCCGCGGCGCCCGAGGGCTGGGACTGATAATCATCGGCACCCTCGTGGATCACCAGTGCAGCGCCGTCATCATCGAAGACTTGGGTATCCATGTCGGCGACCTGAGTCATCACCTCGATCTCGAGTCGACCGTTTTCGGGGATATGGATGTTGGGCATGTCACCCAGGTGCGGGCCGTCTTCGATCAGATAGCCGTGGGCGTTGGGCGGCTCGGCGGTCAGATGGCCGCCAGCGGAATCGAAGGGTGGCTCGCAAGCACCAGTCTCGTGGATGTGAAAGGCATGCACACCAGACGGCAAATTGCCAAGCCGCGCATGCAGTAAGACGCCGTTGGGGGTCTCGCTGAGCAGCACGGCGCCGACGGTGTTGCCGTTGCGGTCCTGCATCATGCTTTCGCCCAAGGTCGGCTCGGCCGCAAGAGGCAGGCTCAACGAGGCGCCAAGCAGAACCGCCGGCATGGCGAGCCAGGCCGTGAGGCGGATGCGAGGACCTGTGGAATCGGTGTGAGGCATCAGTAAAGGTCTCCGTGTCGTTGCGTGATGATGGCTGCTGGCCCGCATTGACTCCGCGCTTGGGCCGAGCCCATGGCGGACGATCAGCCGCTTTTCAGGTAGCAAGCGCACAGCAAACGCAATACCAGCCTCAACCGCGAGACCCATCGGCACTCTAGCGGCTGAGTCCGAACCACCGAGCAATCCTTGCCCCAACCGGCAACCACACCGCGACCGCTGTGTCCTGCGGGGTCGGAGCGCAGCGGCCCTGTCCGCATTCCAAGGTCTGCAACGATTGCCGATATCCACCACCGTTGGGTGTTATTCACCCGCTCTTGATCAGCCTCTGAGCCGACACCGATCAGGCATCGATCAGTCATCCATCAGCGACCCAGGGGCACAAGGCGTGTTGTTGGCTCAGTTCGCGGGCACGCTTGTTTGGCGCACTGGGTTGGCCCACTGGGTTGGCCCGCTTGTTGCTGCCTCCGGACATCGGGTTCTACATCAGGTCTTGTTAGCCGGAGGTTGTGCTAGATGGAAGGTTTCACGCCCGTCCTGTCAACGATCGGCGGGGTGCTCATCGGTTTCGCCGCGATCGCATTACTCTATTTCAACGGCCGCATCGCCGGCATCAGCGGCATCATGGGTGGCGTGCTCAGACCGCTGAAGGGCGACACGCTCTGGCGCGCGGTCTTTCTGCTTGGACTCATGACCGGGGCAGCGTTGATCGTACTGCTGCATCCGGCGGCGATGGATCTGCGCTTCGACGTCTCTGATTCCACCATCATCCTGGGCGGCTTCCTGGTCGGCATCGGCACCCGCATCGGCACTGGCTGTACCAGCGGCCATGGTGTCTGTGGCGTCGGTCGGATGGCGCCGCGATCGTTGGCCGCAAGCGCGGTCTTCGTCGGCTTCGCCATCGCAACCGCCACCATGGTCCGGCATGTTTGGGAGGGGTTCTGATGCTCGGCTATCTCGCCGTCTTCCTCTCCGGCACCCTGTTCGCAATCGGGCTTGGCGTCTCCGGCATGACCCTGCCGCAAAAGGTCATCGGCTTTCTTGACCTCGGCGGCGATTGGGACGCCAGTCTGGCCTTCGTCATGATAGGCTCGGCTGGCGTCTACCTGATCTTCTACCGCTGGATCAAGCAACGCTCGAGTCCGCTCTTCGATACCGAGTTCCACATCCCGACCCGTAACGACATCGATCAACGACTGCTGGTTGGCGCCGCGCTCTTCGGGATCGGCTGGGGTCTGGTTGGATTCTGCCCCGGCCCGGCGATGACCGCGCTGGTGAGCGGCCATCCGGAGGCACTGATCTTCTTTACCGCGATGGTCACCGGGATGTACGCCCATCGCACGGTGGACCAGCTGGCGGAGATTCGGACACCGACCGGGAGCATGAGTGATGGATGATCTGCGTCAGCCACTGCCGAGCAGCGCCGTCGTGAACGGGCACCACGCCGACGCGGGCCATCAAGTTCAGAGACTGCATCTCGGCCCGATGCGAAATCTGGTCTATGTGATTGGGGATCGCGACAGCGGCCATGCCGCAGTCGTCGACCCTGCCTGGGATACCGGAGCGATCATGGCGGCACTCGGCAAGGCCAAGCTATCGCTCACCGACGTCCTGATCACCCACGGCCACGACGACCACGTCAACGCCCTCGCAACGCTGCTCGGTCGCGCCACACCGCCCGGGCATCATCAGCCCAAGATCCATGTCCTGGCCGAGGAGGCCGATTTCTGGCGCCGCGCGGCATCGGGCACGAGCCATGCCTCGGTGCCCGCCGATCGCACCAGCGAGGTCTGGGGCGCTCCGCCCCCACCGCAGCTGCAGCTGCATCGGCACCATGACGGCGACCGGATCAGGCTCGGCGCTACCGAGATCACCTGCATCGCCACGCCGGGCCACTCGCCGGGCGGGGTCTGCTACCAACTGCCCGACCAGCTGATCACCGGCGACACGCTGTTCGTCTACGGTTGCGGCCGCTGCGACCTGCCTGGCGGTGACGCACAGAAGATGTTCGAGTCATTGCAGCGTCTGAAGGCGGAGATCCCGGATCACACCACCCTGCTGCCCGGCCATCACTATGCCGCTGCGACAACCTCGACCATGGGCGAGCAGCGCCGGGC
>NZ_JBUDPI010000092.1:0-11429 GCF_054919635.1 Halochromatium sp.
CTGCAACCAGAATGCTTCCAGTACTTAGCTGGTGAAGGTTGTCGAGTGTAAAGGTTTCGTCTATTGGATTTTGGGTAACAATTGAATAACCTTGACGGCCAGCACCAAGCAAGACGATGGCGTCGGTGCCAGGAACGCGTTGACCGACCTCGGTGCCAAATGGCTGCCCAGTAAAGGGCTGACTACCGTCATAGCCGATGACGCCGCCAGCCGTAAAGTTGGTCCACCAGCGTGTGTCTGGGTCGTTCAGGACGTTTGCTATTGGAAGCCCAGGGTGGCAGCCGGTGAAGCCGCCCATACGAATGTCGCGCGCGAGGAATTCGCTGGCAGCACGTGCGTTTGGCTGCACTGAGGACAAGCCTTCCTGAAATCGGTAGATCCGATTATTTCCCAGGAAAAGCTGTAGAATCGCTGCCATCAGGAACAGCCCAAGCGCCATGCCTATCAGCAGCTCGACCATCGAGAGGGCCTGCTGCGAGTGATTGCGGCGCAGAGCAATACTCACAGCTCCGTCTCCATCAGGAACTGTTTAGGTGCGTCCTGTCCGCGACTGTCATCCCATCGCACGGTGATCGTCACAATCGCACCGGTGCGATCCAGGGCCCCGACGCCCCGGGGAAGCTGGCAGGCGAGATGTGTCGTCCAAGCCTGGAGGTCGCGTTCCGCGGTCGTGCCGATAAGCTCGACAGCACTGCAAGCTGGTGGGGTCTCTGGGAAGGCTTGCCCATCGTAGGCGCCGTCCAACGTGGCGGGACGATTGGCCCGTATCCGGTCCGCAATGTCGTACGCAAGATAGGTTGCTTGCGACCGCTGACTCACGCTGCTCGCAAACCGAAGCGAGGTCGCTTGCAGACTTGCGAGCCCGAGAAGACCTAAGGACAGTAGCAGAGCGGCCACAAGCGCCTCCACGAGGGAAGCGCCCAGCTGTTGGCAGCGCCTAGATGCCGCTCTGTTAGGAGCATGACACCTTTTCAACGCCGGTCCGCCCAGTGGGTTTGATAACAATGGTATTCTTTTCACTCCGGTTGTGACAGAGATCGAGGGTCAGAGTCCCGCTCTGCAATGAGCCATCGGTTTGACGCGCAAAGCCGTCGGAGCTGAACGCGATATAGGTGGCGACGTCGGTTGTCCCAACGAGACGATGTTCACCAGCCAATGGGCCCTGGACGCGAAGGATGTGTTCACTCAAGTCGACCACCGCATCATTATCCGTGTCGACGAATACAATCCAGCCCTGTTCATAGCTGCCAGATTCGGTGCAAGACGCTAAGTCTGCGCTCTTGCGCAGCACAACAGGTCGACCGGTTTTCACCGACTGCGCTGCGCGCAAGCTATATTGAAGCAAGCAATTCATTGGTTTGGGTTGCGATTCGACTGTTTTCGATCGCCGTCCGCAGGGAAGGGGCACCCATGGTCAACAAGATGGTGGCTACAGAGAGCGTGACCATCAATTCGATGAGATTGAAACCATGGCAATTGCATCGTGGCTGCTTAGCCATCGAAGCTGGATAGAAGAACATGAGATGGACCCCGCTTGGCAGCGGTCGACGTTTGCCGTTCGCCGGTGGGCGGAGACGCAACTGTGCTGCTCTTAAAGCATCACAGAACGACACCGATTCCACTGGGAACCCGATCGCAGAATCTGGTGAAGTTCATGCTGATCCTGGTGAGATCGCCTAGCAGCCGCTGGGTTGGCTTGGGGCCTTCGCGAGCGGCCGGGGCATCTGACCACTCATAGGACAGGCCGATGGCACCCGGGTGACAACACGATGAGCCGGCGAGGCTTGCTAGACATAGCCTGAGTCTGTGTGCGACGCGCATCAGACATCACACCAAGCTCACCCGATACCCCACAAACGGAGGCAACCATGGCAACGCAGCAGACAACCCATTCAGGCCAGTGCCCGGTCATGCACGGTGCCAATACCACAGCGGGCTCCTCGAACATGGATTGGTGGCCGAAGGCGCTGAATCTCGACATCCTCCATCAGCACGATCGTAAGACCAACCCGATGGGCGAGGCGTTCAACTACCGCGAGGCGCTCAAACAGCTCGACGTCGAGGCGCTGAAGAACGACTTACGCGGGTTTATGGCCGACAGCCAGGACTGGTGGCCCGCGGACTGGGGCCACTACGGCGGCCTGATGATTCGCATGGCCTGGCACGCCGCGGGCAGCTACCGCATCGCCGATGGGCGCGGCGGTGGTGGCACCGGCAACCAACGCTTCGCCCCGCTCAACAGCTGGCCCGATAACGTCAACCTTGACAAGGCCCGCCGGCTGCTCTGGCCGATCAAGAAGAAGTACGGCAACCAGATTAGCTGGGCCGACCTGATCATCCTCGCTGGCACCGTCGCCTATGAGTCTATGGGGCTGAAGACCTTCGGCTTCGGCTTCGGTCGCGAGGACATCTGGCATCCGGAGAAGGACACCTACTGGGGCTCTGAGAAGGAATGGCTGGCGACCAGCGACAATCCCCATAGCCGCTACTCGGGTGAGCGTGATCTGGAAAATCCCCTGGCCGCAGTCATGATGGGCCTGATCTACGTCAACCCAGAGGGGGTCGATGGCAATCCCGATCCGCTGAAGACCGCCATCGATGTCCGCGAGACCTTCGCCCGCATGGCGATGAACGATGAGGAGACGGTCGCGCTGACTGCCGGCGGCCATACCGTTGGCAAATGCCACGGTAACGGTGACGTCGAGCTGCTCGGTCCAGACCCCGAAGGCGCCGCACTGGAAGACCAGGGCCTGGGCTGGATCAACAAGACCAAGCGTGGCGTCGGCCGCGATACCGTCGGCAGCGGCCTCGAGGGCGCCTGGACGAGCCGCCCGACGCAATGGGACAACGGCTACTTCAAGATGCTGCTCGAGCACGAGTGGGAGGTGAATAAGAGCCCAGCCGGCGCCTGGCAGTGGGAGCCCATCGACATCAAGGAAGAAGACAAGCCGGTCGACGTCGAGGACCCCTCGATCCGCTATAACCCAATCATGACCGACGCCGACATGGCGATGAAGATGGACCCGGTCTACCGCGAGATCTCAGAGCGGTTCTACCGCGATCCGGAGGCGCTCTCGGAGGCCTTCGCGCGGGCCTGGTTCAAGCTGACACACCGCGACATGGGACCTAAGTCGCGTTATCTCGGTCCCGATGTGCCCGACGAAGACCTGATCTGGCAGGATCCGGTTCCCGCCGGCCGCACCGACTATGACATCGAGGCCGTCAAGGCCAAGATCGCCGCTAGCGGTTTGAGCATCAGCGAGCTGGTTGCCACCGCCTGGGACAGCGCCCGCACCTTCCGCGGCTCGGACATGCGCGGCGGCGCCAATGGGGCGCGCATTCGTCTGGCACCACAAAAGGATTGGGAGGGCAATGAGCCTGAGCGACTCGCCAAGGTATTGGATGCGCTGGAGGGGATCGCTGGCGAGACCGGTGCCAGCGTTGCCGATGTCATCGTCCTGGCCGGCAATGTCGGCGTTGAGCAGGCGGTCAAGGCGGCTGGATTCGACATCGAGGTGCCATTTGCTCCCGGTCGTGGCGATGCGACCGAGGCGATGACCGATGCTGAATCGTTCGAGCCGCTGGAGCCGATCCAGGACGGCTACCGCAACTGGCTGAAGAAGGACTACGCCGTGTCCCCGGAAGAGCTGATGCTCGACCGCACTCAGCTGATGCGACTGACCGCGCCTGAGATGACGGCGCTCGTCGGTGGCATGCGGGTGTTGGGCACCAACCAGGGTTGCACCAAGCACGGCGTCTTCACCGAGCGCGAGGGCGTGCTGAGTACGGACTTCTTTGTCAATCTTACCGACATGGCTTACCGCTGGGAGCCTGTGGGCGACAATCTCTATGAGGTTCGCGATCGTCAGACCGGTGAGCTCAAGTGGACGGCGACGCGCGTCGATCTGGTCTTTGGCTCCAATTCGATCCTCCGCGCCTATGCCGAGGTCTATGCCCAAGATGACAATCAGGAGAAGTTCGTTCGCGACTTCGTCGCTGCCTGGACCAAGGTCATGAACGCCGATCGCTTCGATCTGGCCTGACGTCTCGCTGGCACTGACCTTGTCCAATGCGGCTCATCACTGAGTGACTGAGCCGGGCGCTCGGCTCCAACGGCCGTCAATGACCGCGAGCTGTTGGAATCACTTAGACTGCTGTGTCGGTTGATCCAGTTTCCCTGTCAGACGCTCGGGGATCACAGGTTAAGGGGCGCAGATGTCACTCAAGCTTCCGATCGCGACCAAGTTGCTGGTCGTCCTCATCCTCACGGCACTGACGCCGCTGTTGATCGTCGGCTGGATCGGCTATTACAACGCCCAAACGCTCATCAGCATTGCCTCACAGGCCAACCGCGAGGTAGCAGAGCTGGCGATGTCCGACAGCAGTGCGGCCCTCTCCTCCGAGCTCGAGTCGCGCCTATTGGCACTGACCGAGCGCCATGCTGGCGACATCGATGAGATCCTGACTCGGGTTCAGGCAGACACGATCAAGCTCGCCGATTTCGCCACTTATCTCTACGCCCACCCGGAAACGCTCAAACGCTACGCCTTCCCGAGCGAGTACGAGCCCGCTCCGGCCAATGCCATGTTCGGCAGCCGCCAGCCGAGCCGAAACTCCTGGCTCGGCGTCTTCGGCGATCGGGTCGATGAGCAGGGGCAAGTCAACGCCGAGACGCGGCGCGAGATCGAGCTTACCGAGTATATGGATATCCTGTTCAATAGCGTCGCGGCAACCAATCCCTATGCGGTGCAGATGTACATCAATACCGCCGGACAGCTGTCGCGTGGCATGCCGTTCGTCGACGGTGAATACCAATGGGTGGATGCGACGGATCAGTTCGCCAATCTGCCCGACGTGACCGCGTTCGATTTCTATTACCTGGCCGACGCCGAGCACAATCCAGATCGCGGCCCGGAATGGACCGAGCTCTATTGGGACCCGGCTGGTCTGGGCTGGATGGTCTCGAGTATCGCGCCCGTTTATCGAGAAGATGAGCTGGTTGCGGTCACTGGCATTGACATTACCCTCAAGCGCATCGTCGAAGGGATTGTTGGCCTGCAGGTGGAGCAGACCGGCTTCGCGTTTCTGATGTCAGGGAGTGGACAGGCCATTGCCTTCCCCGAGCGGGCGGCGGAGTTCCTCCAGTTTCACGGCAGCTTCGAGGGCGAGTTCAAAGAGAACGAGGCCTTCAAGCATCCGTTGCGCGAGGTGCGCGACGTCGGTTTCCAGGGGCTCATCGAGCGCATGGGTGCCGGTGAGCAAGGCTTGCGCACCTACGTCGATCCGGAGACGGATGAGGCGTTCTTCTTTGCCTACCATCCGATTCCGGTGACTGGCTGGAGCGTTGGCATCGTCGTTCCGGTGCAGGAGGTGATCGCTCCGGCGCTGCGGACCAATGCCAAGATCGAGCAGAGTCGGGAGCGGACCGCCGAGGCGCTAAATGCGCGCACCCAATCGCTGCTGCAGACCTTCCTCTGGCTGCTGTTCGCCAGCGTGCTGATCCTAGTGCCGCTGGCTGTGCTCTTTGCGCGCAGCATCTCGCGGCCAATCTCCGCTCTTGCCGATGGCGCGCGCCGCGTCGGTGCTGGTGAGCTTGAGCATCGTATCCATCTGCGCTCGGGCGATGAGATCGAGGCCCTGGCCAAGACCTTCAACCAGATGGCGACCGACCTTCAGGCCAAGATCGATGAGACCGAGCGCGCGAATCGCGAGCTGATGCAGCTTGACCAGCTCAAGTCCAAGTTCATCTCCATGGCCTCGCATGAGCTGCGCACGCCGCTGATCGCGATTCAGGGCTATGTCGATCTGATCCGCGATGGCAAAGGCGGCGTGATTTCTGAGGCGCAGCGCAAGATGCTCGATACCGTCTCGCGCAACGCCACGCGCTTGGCGCGCATCATCGCCGAGCTGCTCGACATCTCGCGGATCGAAGAGAACAAGCTGGTCCTGCATCGCACGCCGGTCTCCATGGCCGAGATCGTGCGCGAGATCGCCGATGAGCAGCAGCCTTACCTAGACAGTCGTGGTCATCGTCTGTCCGTAGAGCTAGCTGAGCCGCTGCCGCTGGTCGAAGGTGATCGCGACCGGCTCGCCCAGGTCACGATCAATCTGCTCGGGAACGCGATTAAGTACACGCCAGACATGGGTCAGCTAGTGATCCGCCTCTATGCCGAGGCCAACCCTGAGCGGGACGCCGCGCTTGATTCCAAGTCAGAGCCTAAGTCTGTTGAAAAGCCTGAGATTGATATCGTCCATCAGACGGTCGCTATCCCTAGACCTGAGCCTGGTTGGGTGCACCTGGAGGTTAGCGACAATGGGATCGGAATCAAGCGTGAAGACCTCGGTAAGCTGTTTCAACGCTTCTCGACCCTCGGCGACATCACCAAGCACCGCAGCGACAAGAATGCATTCATGGCCGGTGGCACTGGGCTGGGGCTGTCCATCGTGCAAGGGATTGTCCAGGCGCATGATGGCCGCATTTGGGTTGATAGTGAATTCGGCAAGGGCAGCACCTTTCATGTGCTGCTGCCGGCCCTTGCGGCTGAAGCTATCGGCGTGGCTGTCGCGAACGCAGAGCCCACGCCGGTACCGGCAACGGCCGATGAGGCGGAGCGCGCGGCCGCGTTCAAGGTGATCCAGTTCGAGACCGCCCAAGCACCACAGATCGACCGTCCCCAGGACCAACGACTCTCGGTGTTGGTGGTCGACGATGAGCCAGATGTCATTACCTTCACGCGCGCGATGCTCGAGGAGCAGTACGAGATCCACAGCGCGCAGACCAGTGCCACGGCGATCCGAGAGGCGATCAACCGGCAACCGGATTTGGTGCTGCTCGATGCTTGGATGCCGGGCATTTCCGGCTATGATGTCTGTCGGACCCTCAAGCGCAACAGCAACACGCGTGATACGCCGATCATCATCTTCACCGCCGCGACCCAGAAGATCGACGAGGAGCGCGCGCGCGAGGCCGGGGCCGATGGCTTCGTTACCAAGCCGTTTCGGCGTGATCAAATGATTGCGCTCATCGATAGCTTCCGCAAACGCCCATGAGTGCCGCACGCCAACGGCTGTTGGTGGTCGACGACGAGCCGAGCACCCGCCAATTTATCGCCGGCTTGCTGAGCGATCGGTATCCATTGCTGGAGGCTGCTGATGGCGCCGATGCGCTGGTGCTGCTCGAGGCCGAGCCTGACATCGATCTGGTGCTTCTGGACGTGATGATGCCCGGACTCGATGGCTTTGAGATGCTCGAGATCCTGAAGTCGAGCCCGCAGCTGCCCAAGCCGCGAGTCATCATGTTCAGTGCGCGGACCGATGCCGAAAGTAAGGTCAAGGCCTTTGCTGTCGGTGCTGTCGACTACATCGAAAAGCCATTCAATCGCGGCGAGCTGATCGCCAGGATCGAGACCCAGATGCGCTTGCAGCGCGTCGATGTGGAGCTCAGACAGGCCAAGCGAGAGGCGGAGGTCGCCAATCGAGCCAAGAGCGAGTTCCTGGCCAACATGAGCCATGAGATCCGCAATCCGCTCAACGCCATCATCGGCATCAGCGAACTGCTCGCGGCCACCAATCTGGATGCCGCGCAACGCGACTATGTCGCGACCATCGAGAGCAGTGGTAACGCGCTTCTCTATCTGATCAACGATATCCTCGACTACTCCAAGATCGAGGCCGGCATGCTAGAGCTGAGTGCATTGCGCTTCACCCTCGATAGCTGCATCAATGGCGCAGTCGATATCGTTCGTCATCGCGCCGAGGCGAAAGGGTTAGCCTTGCAGATCGGGGTCGACTCGAAGCTGCCACGCTGGTTCGTCGGTGACGACTATCGGCTGCGCCAGATCATCGTGAATCTGGTCAGCAATGCCATCAAGTTCACCGACCAGGGCCGGATCGACATCGAGGTTTCCGGTGCGCCGACTTCGGAGCCGGTGCCAACACCCTTCGCCCGTCTCGCTGAAGACGATGCGACCGCCTACCGGCTCGAGCTGGTCGTGCGTGACACCGGGATCGGCATTTCCCCGGAGCAGCAGGTGCGGCTGTTCGACAAATTCAGCCAGGTCGACGCCTCCGTCACCCGCCGCTATGGTGGTAGCGGGTTGGGGCTCGCCATCAGCCGACATCTGAGCCGACTGCTTGGGGGCGATATCAGCGTCGACAGCAGCGGGGTGCAAGGCGAGGGAAGCCGTTTTTGCTGCACCTTGCTGATGCCGGGCTGTTCGATGCGGTGGGACGGCCAGCCGGCGCAAACCGATGTCCTCGAGCGGACGGTGGACGCGACAGGGGCGATCGACAAACCGCTCTCCTCGCTGCGCGTACTGTTAGCCGAGGACAATATCGTCAATCAACAGGTGCTGCGCAAGCTGCTTGACTCGATCGGCGTAAAGGCCGACCTGGCGACCAACGGCCTTGAGGCCGTCATCGCAATCGAGCGGCACGACTATGACGTTGTGCTGATGGACGTGCAGATGCCAGAGCTCGACGGGATCAGCGCAAGTCGCGAGATCCGGCAGCGCATCCCCGAGCATCGACAGCCGCAGATCATCGCGTTAACGGCCAATGCCACCGAAGAGGATCGGCGCATCTGTATCGAGGCTGGGATGAATGACTTCATCACCAAGCCCATCCGCGCGGCCAAGCTCTCCGAAGCACTGCATGCTTGTCTGTGACCTCTGCCAGCCGACTTCAAGCTGCCGGGCGAAAGCCCTCGGCAATGCCACCGCGAGCGACGCTCCTTCCTCAGCGGCCGCGATCCGAAATCGAGCGGCAGACGCGCGCCCTTCTCAGCGACGTTTCCTCATGAGCGGCGGCGGCCCTCATGACGGCTGTCTATGAGGGGTCGGCATTCGCCGCATCGATCCACTCCAGGACCTGCTGCTCCTGGTAGTCGTAGAACGGGTTATGGCGCAGCCGTAACAGCCATTGTGCGGGCACCTTGAGCACGCCGCGCTCGCCGCGCACCGCAAGCTGTCCCAAGAACACCTCGCTGCTTTGCGTTGGTGGATAGCGCCCGTAGAGCGGATCATCGGTTGGAAACGGCAGGTCGACATGCGAGAGCGAGATCGCATCCTGTGGCCAGGGCTCGCCGAGTGCTTCCGTTGCGGTCGGCTTGGCGCTGAATGGCGGCTTGTACAAAGCGACGACCTCGCGTGTCTCGGGACTCGCGTTGGTGATGAGCCTGAGCTCGAAGGGCAGCGTGGCGTCGGCGAGGAGACGATCGGCGAGGGCGGCGCGCTCGGTAACGAGCAGTGGCGAGGTGACCGCAACCCGATTGATATCGTACAGCAGCAGTGCGTGTCTGCCCTCGGTGAGATGGCCGAGCAGATTGTCGACGGCGGCTGCAGGCGAGACGGTCGCGTCCACTACGCTGAGTAGCACCATGGTGGCTGGGAAGTCGGCGGCCGCGCCCTGACCAGCGAGCTGCTGCATCCGTGCGGTGGCCGAGCGCGTCATCCGGTGCACCTGCAGGCTCGCATTGGCAGTGAAGCCGTTGTAGTTGAATGGGTCGAACTCAGGCAGCAGCGTCGTCCAGGCAGCTTGCTCCAGCCCCGGCAGTCTCGCCAAGCGAATGAGCCAAGGCGTGATCGCGGCAGCTTGGGTGATGCCGATTGCCGGTGAGACCAGCACGAGACTGGCAGGCACCTGCGCTGAGCGCAGGCCAGATCCCCCTGCGATGCGCTGTTTGGAGCCCGGGTCAGAACCGCTTGCTAAGACTCGCTTCGAAGGCTGCAGCGAGTCTTGATCGCTCGTGTCTGGCCCTGTTGTTGCGCTCGTCGCCAGCGCATCCAAGGTGTAATCCAGCGCAAGTGCGGCGCCGGTCGAGTAGCCGATCATATGCAGTGGCTGACCGCCAACCCGATCCGCCAGATGCGCCATACCAAGACGGGTTGCCGCAGCCATATCCTCCCAGGTCACCGAGAGTAATCCGGCTGGCGCTGTGCCGTGACCGGGCATGCGCAGACCCAGTACCTGATAACCCTGCTCGGCTAGCGCCAGTCCAATCGCGCGTAGGCTGTAGGGGCCGTCGGACATCCCGTGCAACAGCAAGACGCCACCGATCGGCTGTTCTGCAGGCAGCAGCTCGAAGCTGTGGTTCCAGTTCGGATCGCGATCTCTTGGATCAGCGGCGCTGCCGCTGCTGAAGCGGTTCAGGATCTGCTCGGGACCGGTGGGCGTAAGCCTGTAGACCTTGTCTTCAAGCTCTTGGAAGAGTCGTGCCTCCAAGGCCTGATAATCGGCGAAGGTCTGGATGTCATCCGCTCGATCGGCGCTGAATTCTTCCTCCAGCTCCACGGTATGCCAGAGCTGTACTGGGGGGCCGCTTCGCACCCAAAGCACATAGAGGACGATGACGCCAGTGAGGAATCCGAGTGTCGCGATCAGCGCCCAGAGGCCAAGGCGTTTGCTCAGTCGCACGAGGTTCATCGTCGGTTGTGCCTATGCGTGTCTGGTCAGGATTGGACGCTAGCGCCCGCGGGTGAGGACCGAGTAGAGCTTGCCATCGGCTGTGCGGAATTGATACCGCCGCCGATTCAGCGGGCTGCCCCTATTGGTAAGGCGCAAGAACATGTCGTCAAAGTACTCCGGCACCTCGAGACTGAAGTTATGGAAGTTACGGGTGCGGTTGACCGGTGTGACGTCGACCAGCGCGACTCGGCCCTGCTCGCTATCCAAGACCTCCAACAACTGCTCGATCTCGTCGATGAGCTCGGCGTCGGCCTTCTCGAGCGTGCTTTGCCCGAGTCGGCGCTGCAGATTGATCAGCCGGCTCAAGAGCAGCGCGCGGTCATTCGATGAGACGTAGATGGTGGTGTCAGCGACCAGCGCCGCAAGCTGATCCTTAAAGCGCTCGTGGAACTGGCGATAACTGACATCGGGTGCGGTTAGCACGACATCGCTGATCTCGCGCTCGGCATCGGCGAACGCTGGGTCCTGTGCCAGCACGGCAATGGCATCGACAATGACCTGAGCACCGAGGCTATTGGCGACCACCCAGAGCTGTTCCGGGCGGACCTCATTGATCAGCAGCCGGAGCGTTGCAGCCAGCTCTGCCCCGGAGGTCGTCGCAAGTCGGCGCGCTTGGCGATAGCCACGCAAGGTATCGCCCTGGTTCGCAGGCCAGTCGAACACCATCACCGGCGCATTGATGTCGAGAATGTGAGCGAGGAAGGCGGTACCGCGCATCGCATAATCAAGATCGGTCCGCAATCCATGCACCAGGAGGAGCAGGCCGCGGTGCGGCGAGGCCGAGACCATGTCGCGCAGCTGATGGATGAAGGCGGTGCGGTCGAGCTGCGTCAGATTGGTGATTCGGATCTCTTCATCGAGGAACCAGCTGCTCGCATCCAACCACATGCCAAGCCCCAAGCTAGGCTCGATCTCGGTGTCGAATGAGCCGAAGGTCAGCGCCGGCGAGCGCGTGTTGCCGAGCC
>NZ_JBUDPI010000093.1:0-11041 GCF_054919635.1 Halochromatium sp.
GATGCCTTGCCGCTCAACCTGACTGCCGGACTCACCGGTCGCGCTGTAGAGCATCAGTAGACCGAACCCAGAGATCAGGAGTACGAGCAAGAGCAACGGGAGATCGATATGCAGCTTGCTCGCCCAGCCACCATCGAGCGAATCTCGGTCGGCATCCAGATCGAGCTTCTTGAGCTTGGCCACCGGAACAGGCGAGTCAGGGGTTAGCGGCATCGGCCGCGCTGTCCGCAACCATCGGCGGGCGTTTATCCAGCAGCCAGCTGTCCATCACGGCACGTGCAATCGGCGCTGCCGTCGCACCGCCATGACCACCATTCTCGACGATCACGGCCACAGCGATGCGCGGTGCCTCGATCGGCGCAAAGCCAACAAACAAGGCATGGTCTCGCATCCGCTCGGCGACCTCGGCCTCGTTATAGGTCTCATTCTGGCCAACGGTGAAGACCTGCGAGGTACCCGTCTTACCCGCGATGCGATAGGCATCGCTGCGGATGCGCCGCGCAGTGCCACGTCGGCCCTCGACGACATTGGTCATCGCATCAATGATGGTCTGCCAGTGCGCCGGGTCCTTGTCGGGTAGCTGACGCCGCTTTACCTCAGTCGGCTCCAGCGGTGCCCCAAGACTCGCGCGGGTCGCCTTGACCAAGCGCGGCTGCACATAGACACCCCGGTTAGCGGCCGCCGCGGTGGCCGCTGCCAGTTGCAGCGGCGTCGCCAGGAAAGCCCCCTGACCGATGCCAACAATCAAGGTCTCACCCGGGAACCAGGGTTGTTTGCGTGCACGCTGTTTCCATTCCGGCGAGGGCAGCAGCCCGCCTAGCTCGCCGGCGATATCAGCACCGGTCGGTCGGCCGAAGCCGAACTCGGCGAGGTGGGTGTTCATGCGCTCGATACCCATCTCATGGGCGAGGCGATAAAAGTAGACGTCGCAAGACTGCACGATCGCATCCTCCATCGCGAGCGTGCCATGGCCTCCTCTATGCCAGCAGCGATAACGGTGCGAATGCCCGGGCAGCTGGTAATAGCCACCGCAATATTTTCCTTCGTAGGAAGTGGTTACACCCGTCGCAAGCCCGGCGAGTGCAACGAACTGCTTAATCGTCGAGCCCGGAGGATACTGGCCGCGAATCGCGCGATCGTAGAGCGGCCGGTCGATATCATCGCGCAGTGCGGCATAGGCCTTGAAGCCGATACCGCCAACGAAGGAGTTGGGGTCATAGCCCGGCGAGCTCACCATCGCTAGCACCCCACCCGTCTCGGGCTCGATGGCGACTACTGCGCCGCGATGATCGCCGAGCGCGGCAGCGGCATCGCGCTGCAGTTCGAGGTCAAGGAACAGGTGCAGGTCACGGCCAGGCACCGGCGTCTTCTGCTCGCGCCGCTCAAGCACGCGCCCGCGGGCATTGACGACGGCCTGCTGATAGCCGACATGACCGTGCAGCAATCCCTCGTGGTACTTCTCGATGCCGACCTTGCCGATGTGTGAGCTACCGGCATAGTCAGAGCTGTCGATGCGCTCGAGCTCCTGCTCGTTGATCCGCCCGACATAACCGACGACATGGGCGGTGTGGATGCCCTGCGGATAATACCGAGACAGCTCGGCAGCGATCTCTACGCCAGGAAAGCGATGACTCTGAACGGCAAACCGGGCCCGCTCGCGGTGGTTGAGATCGAGCCTGATCGGCACCCCTTCGAAACGTCGGCGCTGGGGCAATAGCCGCTCAAAGCGCTCAAGGTCCAGCTCCGAGATGGGGACGAGCTCAGACAGGGCGGCAATGGTTGCCTCCAAGTCCTTCACCTTCTCCGGCGCAATGGTCAGCGTATAGGAAGGCACATTATCCGCTAGCAGCACGCCGTTGCGATCATAGATCAGCCCGCGCGTCGGCGGCATCGGCTGGACCTTGATGCGATTGTCGTCAGAAAGCGTCGTAAAGTGATCGTGCCGAACGACCTGCAGCTGGAACAGCCGCAGCCCGATGAGGGCGAGGCTGAGCACCACCAGCGCTGCGAGGAAGAGCGCACGCAGGCGAAGCAGACGCTTTTCCCCGCGACGATCGGTAAATTGGTCTTCCGCCATCATTTGGACCCTAAGCGCTTGGTTACTCGCTCTCAGGTCACCGGGGACGAGAGCAGAAGTCGGTCGAACAGGAGACTAAGCCCTGGCCACAACAGCAGACCAATCAACGTCGGTAGCCAATAGGCCAAAGTGGGCGTTGGCTGACCGGTCGCACCCAAGACCCAAAGCGAAAGCAGCCGCTCGATCAAGAGCAATAGCCAGACCGCAACGGCTTGCTGCCAGAGCGGGAAGGCACGGATACGCCGATGCAGCTCGCCGGCCAGGTACGCAACCACCGATAACGACAACGCGTTCTCGCCAAGCAGCGCGCCGGCAACCAGATCCTGTGTGATTCCGAGCAGAAAGCCCGAAAAGACCCCGATCGCTGTCGGCCGCATCAGACACCAGTAGATGAGAATGAGCGTCACCCATTGCGGCCGGTACTCGTTGGCCCAGCTCGGCATTGGTACGATGCTGAGGAACAGTGCCACGACAAACGTCGAGACGACGAACAGCCCCTCGCGCGACCACATACTCATGAACGGCCATCTCTTGGCTCCGCCGCATCGGCTGGCTCAGCTGGGGGCTCACTGCGGCCGATGGCCTGCGCGGGCGCGCCCTCCAGGGTCCAGACCAGCAGCACCTCATGGCTTCGATCCAGCCTTGCGGTCGGCACCGCATGGACGGTTGCAAAGGAGCTGTTCGGATCATCAGCTACCTCGACGATCTGCGCCACTGGGTAGCCGGCCGGGAAGACACCCCCCATCCCGGAGGTCACCAGCAGATCCCCAACTCGGACGTCGGCATTCTTTGGCAGATGGGGCAGCTGCAGCTCATTGACCCGACCGGTCCCTGTCGCGATGGTCCGCAGCCCATTGCGATTAATCTGCACCGGCAAGGCATGGTCTGCATCGGTGATCAGCAGCACGGTCGCCGTGAGTGGAGTCGCGTCCACCACTTGCCCCATGATGGCATGGGCACCCAGTACCGGCTGGCCCACATAGACGCCCGAGACGGTGCCTTTATCGACCAAGACCTGCTGCCGATAGGGGTCAAGCTCGACCTGCAGCAGCTCAGCGACCAACACGCGATCGCTGACCTTGAATGAAGAGCCAAGCAGGTCGCGCAGCCGGCTATTCTCGGCTTGCAATGCCAGAAAGCGCTGCATCTGGCCGCGTAGGGCCAGGTTCTCGCTCTCCAGCAGGCTGTTGCGCTCGCGCAGATCCGCCTCGGTCGCAAATCGAGACTCAAGGTCGCGCGCAAGTCGACTGGGCTGGGCTGCAAGCCATTGGATCGGATAGACGGCGACGGTCAGGGTCGAGCGCAGCCATCCAAGGTAACGCCCTTGCGCATCGATCACCATCAGCGATAGCGCAAGCAGAACCGCAATCAGCAACCGCCACAGCGGTGAGGGACCATGATGAAACATCGCGTTTATGATGAAGACCCTCTGCGTTGAATCAACGCTCACTGATCGCCGAACGGACTCATTCGACCGCAAATAGTCCTAGCCCTCGCTGACCGATCATCTCGAGCGCCTTACCCCCTCCACGCGCGACGCAGGTCAGCGGATCTTCGGCCACCACTACCGGCAGCCCGGTCTCCTCAGCAATCAAGCGATCAAGATCGCGCAGCAGGGCACCACCGCCGGTCAGAACGATACCTCGCTCAGCGACATCCGCACCCAGCTCAGGCGGGGTCTGCTCAAGGGCATTCTTGACTGCGCTGACGATGCTATGCAGCGGCTCCTGCAACGCCTCCAGGATCTCGTTGCTATTTAGGGTAAAGCTGCGCGGCATCCCTTCGGCCAGATTGCGACCTCGCACCTCGATCTCGAACACCTCTTCACCGGGGAAGGCGGTGCCGATCTCATGCTTGATGCGCTCGGCCGTCGCCTCGCCAATAAAGGTGCCATAGTTTCGCCGCACATAGTTGATGATACTGTCATCGAAGGTATCGCCACCGATCCGCGCCGAGTTCGAGAAGACAATGCCGTTGAGCGAGATCACCGCCACCTCCGAGGTACCGCCGCCGATGTCCAGCACCATTGAGCCCCGCGGCTCATCGACTGCCAGCCCGGCACCGATTGCCGCGGCCATCGGCTCCTCGATCAGATAGACCTCACGCGCGCCCGCACCAAAGGCCGATTCCTTGATCGCGCGCCGCTCGACCTGCGTCGAGCCACAGGGCACGCAGACCAGCACGCGCGGACTGGGCCGGATCAGCCGCGACTCGTGCACCTTATGGATGAAGTACTGCAGCATCTTCTCAGTGACGGTGAAGTCTGCAATCACACCGTCCTTGAGCGGCCGGATCGCGATAATACTCTTTGGCGTCCGACCGCGCATCTGCTTGGCCTCCTCGCCAACCGCCGCAACCGACTTGCGGCCAACAGCCTGATCTTGGTGGATCGCCACCACCGACGGCTCGTCGAGCACGATGCCTTGCCCGCGGGTGTAGATCAGCGTGTTAGCGGTTCCGAGGTCGATCGAAAGATCGTTCGAGAACAGCCCTCGGATACGTCTCAGGAACATCGATAGATCACTCCAGCGTTGTCAGCCGCATCGCGCCCGACGATGGCGCGTAGAACTCGGGCACCGCCGAACGGGCGGCGCCGGATATTTGTAGATGGCCAATAAAGGGAAATCTCGGCGCCGGCTTTGCGCTGATCGAGCTCGAATCGCTCGCTCCTCATGCGCGCCGCGCCCGTGAGCTTGGGCAACGCTGGTGGCACAGCCGAGTCGCGGCAGCACGTTTCTCGCGATGGTCAAGATCGCGTCTTATCGAAGACTTCCACTAACAAAATCCCGGCTAATCTAGCAACCGAGCTGTCGTCGAGCAAGCAGATCATCGTTTGTCCCAACCAGCATCGCCCACCCAGCAGCCTTCATCGACGGACGTGGAATGGCCGGTCTGCGGCAGCGGATTGAGCCGCTCCTTGTCTGCGCAGGCCTAACCGCTTGTGGTAATTTGGCAGCGAACATCGAATCCAAGTCCTCCAGCCCCCAACCTGGCAAACCTTCACTATGGCCCTCGACACCAGCGACGTCGCCAAGATCGCGCACCTCGCCAGACTCGCCGTCAGTGACGGCGAGCTCGATCACTTCAGCACCGAGCTCAGCAGCATCCTCAACCTGGTCGAGCAGATGAGCAGCCTCGACACCACCGGCGTCGAGCCAATGGCTCACCCGCTGCACATGACCCAACGGCTGCGCCCGGACCAGGTCACCGAAGCGAACGACCGCGACCGTTTCCAGCCGATTGCGCCGCAAACCGAAGACGGTCTTTATCTGGTGCCAAAGGTGATCGAGTGAGCCTCATGTTTGACCAATCGATCACCGAACTGAGCGCCGCGCTGCAGGCACGCAAGATCTCGGCACGCGAGCTCACCGAGCGCTATCTCGGGCGCATCGAGCGGCTCGATGCAGAGATCAATGCCTATATCACGATCACCGCCGAACAGGCGCTAGCCGCCGCCGAGCGCGCCGATCAGCAGCTCGCGAGCGGAAATGCTGGACCCCTAACCGGCATCCCGATTGCCCATAAAGACATCTTCTGCACCAACGGGGTCAAGACCAGCTGTGGCTCGCGCATGCTCGACCGCTTCGTGGCGCCTTACGATGCCACTGTGATCCAGCGCCTAGGGGCTGCTGGGACAGCGATGCTCGGTAAGACCAACATGGATGAGTTTGCGATGGGCTCGTCGAACGAGACCAGTTTCTACGGACCCGTGCGCAACCCCTGGAACCTCGAGCGCGTACCCGGTGGCTCCTCGGGCGGCTCTGCGGCAGCGGTCGCCGCCGGACTCTGCGCCGCAGCCACCGGCACCGACACCGGCGGCTCGATCCGTCAGCCCGCCGCCTTCTGCGGCGTGACCGGCATCAAGCCAACCTACGGCCGTTGCTCGCGCTGGGGCATGATTGCCTTCGCCTCGAGCTTGGATCAGGCCGGCGTGCTCGCCCGCAGCGCGGCCGATGCGGCCCTGGTGCTGCAAGCGATGGCTGGCTTCGACGAGCGCGATTCGACCAGCGCCAATGAGCCGGTACCGGACTACGCCGCCCAGCTCGATGACAGCATCGAGGGACTCAAGATCGGCCTGCCCAAAGAGTACTTTGGCGAGGGGCTCGATCCAGGGGTCGCCGCGTCAGTCGAGTCCGCGATCAAGCAATACGAGGCTCTCGGCGCCAGCGTGCGCGAGATCAACCTAACAAACGCGCCGCTATCGGTGCCGGTCTACTACGTGGTCGCCCCAGCCGAATGCTCCTCGAACCTCGCCCGCTTCGACGGCGTGCGCTACGGCCATCGCTGCGAGGCGCCGCGCGATCTCGAGGACCTCTATAAACGCAGCCGCGCTGAAGGCTTCGGCGACGAGGTCAAGCGCCGCGTCATGATCGGCACCTATGTGCTCTCGGCCGGCTATTACGACGCCTATTACCTCAAGGCGCAGCAGCTGCGACACCTGATCAGCGACGACTTCCGTCGCGCCTTCGAGCAGGTCGATGTCGTCATGGGCCCGACCACCCCGAGCACCGCCTTTGCGCTCGGTGCAAAGACCGATGACCCAGTGGCGATGTATCTGAATGACATCTACACCATCGCCACCAACCTGGCCGGCCTACCGGGCCTGTCGATCCCCGTCGCGCCGGTCAAGGGGATGCCGGTCGGGCTTCAGTTGATCGGTGATGTCTTCCAAGAAGGACGCCTGCTCAACATCGCCCACCGACTGCAACAGGTCACCGATTGGCATCTCATGACGCCCAAGCTCGCGACCGCTTGAAGCCACGGCTGCGCGGTCCAGTCAGGATCAAGCATGCGCCTGAGCATCACCAGCGGCAACCGGCTGATCCTGACCCTTGGGGCGATCTTGGTCGCCGGCTTCCTCGCCGTCAATCTCTACAGCCTGCGCGTCTCCAGCGACGCGCTGCGTGAGCTATTGGTGCGCAACACGCTGCCCCTCACCAGCAACAATATCTACTCCGACATCCAAGAAAGCCTGCTGCGACCGATCTATATCGCCTCGCTGATGGCGCACGACACCTTTCTCATCGACTGGATGACCAGTGGAGAGCGCGACCCGGAGCAAGTCCAGCGCTATCTGCAAGCGATCCAGGAGCGATACGACGTCTTCTCAGCCTTCGTCGTCTCCGACCTGAGCCATCGCTACTACCATTTCGACGGCATCCTCAAGACGATCAACCGGAGGTCGCAGAAGGATCAATGGTTCTTCTCGATGCGCTCGCATCCAAGCCCGTATCGGGTTGACATCGACACCAACGAAGCTGCCAAGCACCGCCTGACGATCTTCATCAACCACAAGATCCACGATCAGGAGGGGCGCTACCTTGGTATTACCGGGCTGGGACTTGAAGTCGCCACCATGTCGAGCCTGATCGCCAGCTACAAGCGGCGCTATGACCGTGACATCTTCTTCGTCAACCGCCTCGGTGTCGTCCAAAGCCATGTCGAGGAAGCACTGATTGGCAAGGCCAACATCAACGACCGAGAAGGGATTCGCACAGTCGCCGACCAGATCCTCAGCGGCGAGCAGGGCTCGCTGCGCTACACCGGCGGCCAAGGACCGGTCTTCGTTCGCTACCGCTATATCCCCGAGCTCGATTGGGTCTTGATCGTTGAGCAGCCCGAGCGCAGCGCGCTCGCGTCGCTACGCGCCGCGTTCTATCGCAACCTCGCGGTCGGAGGCGGCGTCACCTTGGTCGTCCTGTTGATCAGCGCATTGAGTGTGCACCGCTTCCAGACCCGTCTCGAGCGTCTAGCGACCATTGACAAACTCTCGGGCCTCCACAATCGACAGAGCTTCGAGACCCTGTACAAACAGGCCACCGCGCAAGCAGAGCGCCAACAGCAGCCGCTGTCACTGCTGATGTTCGATATCGACCGATTCAAACACATCAACGATCAGCATGGCCATCTGGCCGGCGACCATGTGATCGAGCGGGTCGCGAGCCTTGCACAAGCGCGCCGCCGCGGCACGGACGTCGTCGCTCGCTGGGGTGGCGACGAGTTCGTGATGCTGCTCAGTGACTGTCCGATCGCTGACGCCAAGTGCTTAGCCGAGCAACTCTGTCGGGACGCTCGCGAATCGATTGAAGTACCGGGTTGCAACCGGGCTGTCACGCTGAGCATTGGCGTTGTCGCCTACCACCAGGGCGACACCCTCGATGAGCTCCTCGCGCGCGCCGATGTCCTGCTCTATCAGGCCAAGGGGGCGGGACGCAATCAGGTCGCCTCCGACGTAGGCGAGCACGCCTGAATCGGCTAAAACCACAAGGACAGTTGCAACGACTTCATCCAAGAGATCGACCCTCAGATGCCTCGTCGTCTTATCAATCGAGCGCAGCAAGACGGTCTCCGAGCGCGCCGGGCGGGCGTCCAGACTGGAGCCTAGCGGCCGCGACACCTACGTTAGCGCGCCAGTTCGCGCCGGCTGTCCACGCCCGGAAACCGCTAGCCCCGATCGCGGCGATGCGTGACCCGCGACTACGCCTCCCCGAGCGGCCGTTACAGCTCGATCGGCCTTTAGCGCCTCCACGTCTCGGCGCAATGCCTGCAGGGTTTGGCGCTGCGATTCGATCTGCACCTGCTGGGCTTCGAGCTGTCGCTGCTGTTGCTCAATGACCCCGAGCAAAGGTTCCAATTCAGTCGCATCATCAGCAAAAAGAAAACACCGGTTCAACGACTAGCGCTCGGTTTGGCGCTTCTGGGCTCGGTCTATCAATCAGGTTCGTGAAAGCCACGTGGAGGAGTTTGCACTGCGCTGGCACGTGTGTCGGGCAGAGGACTACGCGAGAGCCTTTCCACGAAAGGCCTTGAACCGGACAAGACCTCGATGAGTATTTGCAGTGCGCGGGACGGCCAGACAGAACCGAGGATTGGAATTCGTCTAGATCATTGACGGGGTCGAAGGTCTGCTCGCCACGACGCAGGTGCCTGTCGCCGCGGATGGGGCAGATCGTTCTGGCGCGCAGCGAGTTGGGCTAGAATGCATCGTCATCCGCACACGAGCGCCCGCCCGCCGACCAGTTCTGCGGTGAGCGCGCGGCGATCCATCTGACGAGAACCGAATCCGCATGCAATGGGAACCCGTGATCGGGCTGGAGATCCATACCCAGCTCGCGACCAATTCGAAGATCTTCTCCGGCGCCTCGACGGCCTTTGGCGCTGAGCCAAACACCCAGGCCTGCGCGGTCGACCTTGGCCTGCCAGGCGTGCTGCCGGTGCTGAACCTGGGTGCGGTGCAGCGAGCGGTGCAGTTCGGACGCGCGATCGCCGCCGAGATCGCCCCGCGCTCGGTGTTCGCGCGCAAGAACTACTTCTATCCGGACCTACCCAAGGGCTACCAGATCAGCCAGTACGAGCTGCCGATCGTCGGCCGCGGTCAGATCGAGATCGTGCTCGACGACGGCGCGGTCAAGACCATCGGCGTCACCCGCGCGCATCTCGAGGAAGACGCTGGCAAGTCGCTGCATGAGCCCTTCTCGGGCGCCGGCGGCGGTCTTACCGGGATCGACCTCAACCGTGCCGGCATCCCGCTGCTGGAGATCGTCTCCGAGCCCGATCTGCGTTCGGCCGAGGAGGCTGTGGCCTATGCGCGCAAGATCCATCAGCTGGTGCGCTGGATCGGCATCAGCGACGGCAACATGCAAGAGGGCTCGTTCCGGGTCGATGCCAATGTCTCGGTGCGTCGCCCCGGTGAGCCGTTCGGCACCCGTGCCGAGATCAAGAACATCAACTCGTTCCGTTTCCTGCAGCGGGCGATCGCGTTCGAGATCGAGCGCCAGATCGACCTGCTCGAGGACGGCGGCAGCGTGGTTCAGGAGACTCGGCTCTATGATGCCGACAAGGACGAGACGCGCTCGATGCGCACCAAGGAAGAGGCCAACGACTATCGCTATTTCCCCGATCCGGACCTGTTGCCGGTGGAGCTCGACGCGGCCTTCATTGAGGAGGCGACGGCCGATCTGCCCGAGCTGCCCGATGCGATGCGCCAGCGGTTTCGGGACGCTTACGGCATCAGCGACTACGACGCCGCGCTGCTCACCGCGAGCCGAGCAAGCGCCGCCTTTTATGAGTCGGTGGTCGACCTGACTGGCGATGCCAAGCTGGCCGCAAACTGGATGAACGGCGCGCTCGCAGCAGCCTTGAATAAGGCCGGGCTCGAGATCAGCGAGAGTCCGGTGACTAGCGAGCAGCTCGCTGGACTGATCAAGCGCATCCAGGACGACACCATCTCGGGCAAGATCGCCAAACAGGTGTTCGAAGCGATCTGGGCCGGCGAAGGCGACGCCGATCAAGTCATCGAGGCCAAGGGGCTGAAGCAGATCACCGACAGCGGTGCGATCGAGCAGATGATCGACGCGATCATCGCCGCCAACCCGCAGCAGGTGGAGCAATACCGGGCCGGCAAGGAGAAGGTGTTCGGCTTCTTCGTCGGCCAGGTGATGAAGCAGAGTCAGGGCAAGGCCAATCCGCAGCAGGTCAACGCCCTGCTCAAGGATAAGCTCAAGGGGTGAGCGAAGCGCCAGAGCCAGAGCCAGCGGAGGCTGGCTTGGCCAATGTGACCACTGGGCCAGTCCGGCTGACCGTTCGGCGTCATCTGTCCAGCCAGAGCAAGACTTGAACAGATGCAACAGTCGGAGAACGGCACCGATTTATGGCGGCCGAAGGCATCCAGCCGCTTCGCAGCTCAACAGTCTCGATCTCGGTAGCGCCTCGGGAAACTGCCCATACAGAGCGATTCCCGAGAGTGAGCTGAGGCCGGGATCAGCTCAGTGGCCACCACCCTTCAGCGCAGAGACGATGCCCTCGATCGTGTCCTTGGCATCGCCAAAGATCAGTGAGGTGTTGTCTTGGTAGAAGAGCAGGTTATCAACGCCTGAATAGCCCGGGCGCATCGAGCGCTTGAGGAAGTAGACCTGCCGCGCCTTGCCGGCATCCAGGATCGGCATACCGTAGATTGGGCTGGTC
>NZ_JBUDPI010000094.1:0-11002 GCF_054919635.1 Halochromatium sp.
CCAGCACCTTGGGTGCATCATCGAAAAGCAGATGGGCCTCGTCAAAGAAGAACACCAGTTTCGGCTGCTCCGGATCACCGACCTCGGGCAGTTGCTCGAACAGCTCCGACAGCAGCCAGAGCAGGAAGGTCGCGTACAGGGTGCGGTTATGGATCAGCTTGTCGGCCGCCAGTACGTTGACGATCCCGTGGCCGTTGATATCGGTCTGCAGCAGATCGGCCAGGTCTAATGCCGGCTCGCCGAACAGCAGGTCGCCGCCCTGGTCCTCGAGCTTGAGCAGTCGGCGCTGGATGGCGCCGACCGAGGCCGCTGAGACATTGCCGAAGGTGGTGCGCAGCGAGCCTGCGTTCTCGGCCACATAATTGAGCATCGCGCGCAGGTCCTTCATGTCCAACAGCAGCAGCCCGTTGTCGTCGGCGACACGGAAACAGATGTTGAGCACGCCCTCCTGGACCTCGTTGAGGTTCAGCAGCCGCGCGAGCAACAAAGGTCCCATCTCGCTGATGGTGGTGCGCACCGGATGGCCCTGCTCGCCATAGAGGTCCCAGAGGGTGACTGGGCAGGGGCGGTATGAGAAGCCAGCCTCATCGAGCTGAAGCTCGGCGACCCGCTCGCTGACCTTGGTGTTGTCTCCGCCAGCTTGGCTGATGCCGGCCAGGTCGCCCTTGACGTCGGCCAAGAAGACCGGCACACCGCGCCGACTGAACTGCTCTGCGAGTCGCTGCAGCGTCACCGTCTTGCCGGTCCCAGTGGCGCCGGCGACTAGCCCATGCCGATTCGCCATCTGTGGCCAAATCTGTACTGCCGCTTCGGCACTCTTGCCGATCAGGATGCCGTCAGTCATGGGGTCTCCATTGCGTCAGTCGTCAACAGGCTGGTCTCTGATGAGCCGAGTATAACCATCAGTCAGTGTGATTCAGCCACTATGATTCGATCACCGCCTGAGCCGACGCAGCCGCTGCGGAGCCTGAATTCGGTTGTCAGGGCCTTGGGTGATGCGCACAATCCTGCCAGAGATGAACATTTCAACGCCCTGGGCGACTCATTCGATCGGGCTCGCGGAGGATGCATGTTTTACGCTGTCGATGGTCAGCAGCGCCGACGCGCTAAGTCTGCGCACGAGCTGGCGATGGTCAATCTGCTCTTGTTCAACCTGCTTGCGGGGGTGGCACTGCTCGCGGGCTCGATGGCCGAGCCCTACTCGGTGATTGCGCGCTACAAGTGGGCTTTTGTGGCGGCGCCAATCGCGCTTTCGCTGCTGGTGATGCTATTCACCTGGGTGCGTGCGCGGCGGGCCGAGCGCTCAGATGCCTGGTTTGTCGCCGCGCATTGGCGCTTGACGGCCGGACGTTACCGCATCCTGCTGATCGCTTACCTGATCAGTGCCACCGTCGTGAGTCTCGCCTTCTTCGGCGGCAATAATCAGTCGGCATTGGAGCAGCGCATTGCCAATCTACCCCCCGCGCTGCAAGAGATGGAAAGGCATAAGCTCGAGTCCCAAGACATGCGTGGCGCCATCTGGGCGCGCATCGGGGTCGTACCGTTGCTGCTGACCGTGATGGGACTGCTGATGCTGGAGTCCGGGGGGCTCTACCAGGCTGGGCGTGGTGAGCTACCAGATGGGGTTGCCGTAGCCCTGCCGCCGCCGTCTGATCTTGCTAGCAGCGAGCAGCCGTTTCCGGTCGAGCCGAGACCTGTTTAAGGGAAACCAGTTGAGGAGAGGCCAGTTGAGAGAAGATTCGGAGATCGAGATAAGGACAGGGCAGACCCTAGGGAGACGTCGGCAGACCCGGCCAGGACCTGAGCTGGCCTCAGGCGATCGATGATGGCGTGAGGATTGCTAGCGCTCTTGGCGGAGACGCGAGGGCGCGGCCGGCTTGCTCGATGCTGTCTGATGTCAATAAACCTTGACGCCGCCCCTGTCAAGCTGCCTTGTCACTTGCGGGCCTTTATGCCAGCATTGAACGATAGAGCGTATCCGTTGGTCTCCTAGAAAGCGTTCGGCGCCTTTGAATGGCTAACGTTCATGGCGCGTTGCCTCCCCGGCCAATGCAGCGTTTGTTTCACGGTGAAGCTCGAGCCTTGCGGACTTGGAGAGCGAATTTGTTTAAGCACGAAACCGTCTCGTTCGATGACGAGCCTCTGATTCTGGTCGATAGCGATGATCGCGAGATCGGACACGAGACCAAGGTCAATGCCCACCTAGGCGATGGACTCTTGCATCGCGCCTTCTCGATCTTCCTCTTCACCGATGACGATCAGGTGCTCCTGCAGCAACGCAGTGGCGACAAGCCGTTGTGGCCTCTGTTCTGGTCGAACAGCTGTTGCAGTCATCCGCGCCGGGGCGAAGATCTGGAGGAGGCGACCCATCGCCGCTTGCGCGAGGAGTTGGCCATCGATGCTGAGCTGCGCTTTCTCTACAAGTTTCAGTACCGTGCCGATTTTGGGGCGCTGGGTGCAGAGCATGAGCTGTGCTCGGTCTATGTCGGCAAGGTCGAGGCCCCGGTCGCGGTTGACGTGAACCCGAGTGAGATCGCCGACTGGCGCTGGATTCCCTGTGCGGAGACCGATCGCCTGATTGCTGAGGAGCCAGAGCGCGTCACGCCCTGGTTCGTGATGGAATGGCAGCGTTTGCGCACTGAGTATCGCGATTTGATTGCCGGCCTTTCGGCCACTCCGTTGAGGAAGGTCGCTTGATCCAGTCACCGACGATCCCGCGCCTGCTGACGCTACCGGTCGGGCTGGTACCCAATGGCGTGCGCACAGGCGCGCTGGTCCAGATATTGAACCGCGTCTTCGAGCCAGAGTTGCGCGATGGCGAGCTCGACTTTCTGGACGGCCACGTGATGCGCATCGGCGTCGACGATGCGCGGCTCGAATTCCGCCTCACCCTGGCTGGAGGCCGCATTAAGGCGGCACCGCCCGGTGCCGCAACCGATCTCAGCATCGATGGCAAGGTCTACGAGTTCCTGCTGCTGGCAACCCGCCGTGAAGACCCGGATACGCTGTTCTTCAACCGTCGGCTGCGCCTCGGCGGTAGCACTGAGCTTGGCCTCTACGTGAAGAACTTCCTCGACAGTGTCGAGCTGGAAGGTCGTCTCGGTCCGCTGTTGAAGGTGATGAACGGCGCCACCGATCTGCTCGGGCGCTTTGGTCGGGGTTAGCGGGTACGGGTAACACTGATCCCCGTCTGTTCCATGGCGCCATGCTGCTTTCCAGCGGCTTGTTGCCAGCAGGCCAACAGATAGATGCCGAGCGCGAGCAGGCCACAGACGCCCATCCCGGTCAGCATCGGTGTCGCGCTGCCATCGTGCAACAGGCTCACCACCGAGCCCGCTAGGGCACCAAAGCCGAAGCGCAACGCGCCAGCGAATGCTGATGCTGTGCCGGCCATGGTCGGGAAGAAGGCCATGAAACCGGCGATCGCGTTGCCGAAGATGAAGCCGTTCATGCCGAGATAGATGCAAGAGACAACAGCGATCGGCCAAAGCTGCGGCTGTGGCACCAACGCGAGCAGCACGAGTGCAACCGCGGCTGTAGCCTGCAGCCCGAGGCCGACGCGCAGCAGCCGTTCCGCTCCAAGGCGCGTCACCAGTTTGGCATTCACCGCTGCAAACAGCATTGCGGCCAGGATATTGATGCCAAACAGCGGTCCGAAGGCCGATGCGGGAACGTCGTACAGCTCGATATAGACGAAGGGCGAGGCGACGATGAAGATCATCATGCCGCCAAAGCTGGCAGAGCCGGTCAGCAGATACCCAAGCGCGGTACGATGACTCAGTAACCGGCCATAGTTGGCGAGGATGCTGAGTAGATGCAGGCGATGGCGGCTCTCGATGGCCAGCGTTTCCGGCACCACGCGAAAGAACAACAGCGTTGCCATCAGGCTTATCAACAACAGTGCCACGAACACCCAGTGCCAGGTGGCATACCAGATGATAAGCCCACCCAGGCTGGGCGCCAGCAGAGGCGCGAGTCCCATCACCAGCATGACCATGCCCATCACGCGTGCATAATCGTCGCGTTCGAAGAGATCGCGCACCAAGGCCGGAATGGTCACTGCCACCGCTGCGCCACCAGCAGCTTGCACGGCCCTCGCCAACAGCATCATCGGCATCGTCGGGGCCAGCGCGCAGACGATGTCGCCTAGCATGAAGGTGACGAGCCCAAGACCGATGATGGTCCGACGGCCGTGCACATCGGACAGTGGCCCGAGCAGCAACTGCGCGGCGGCAAACACCGCCAGGTAGACGGTGACGCTGAGCTGCGCCAGTTCGATACTGCTGTCGAGATCCCGAGCGATGGACGGAATGCTCGGCAGATACATGTCGATCGCGAGTGGGGTCAATGCCGCCAGCAGTCCAAGTACTGGCAGCAAGACCCAGCGGTTAGTGCTTGGCATCTTGACGACGCTTCCTGTGCGCACCTATGCGGCGAACCGAGAGGCCTTTGTTACTGATACCGCGAGCTATTGACGAGCCGATTGCGATCAGGCGGCAGTGGTCGCCATCCCGGCCTCGCCGTGCCAGTAGCCATTGCAGGGGCCAACCGGCATCAGCGCATTGAGGCGTGCGCTGGCCTCGGCAGGGTCGAGGGCGTCGCTGAGGGCTTGGTGGACCAGTTCGATGACCTGGTCCATCTGCTGTGATTGTGGGCTGATGCGCAGGATGTCGACGCCGAGCGCGCGCATGGCCGGTAGCTCAGCGAGCAGATTGACGGTGTTCGCGGATTGGGTCTGGATGCCATTGAGCACCAAGAAGGCCTGTTCATCCTGGGTGTTGACCAGCAGGCCATCCGGGTAGTCGAGGCAGACGTCGCGACAGTCGTCTTTCGGCAGCTCCTTGTGACGGGCGGTGAAGCAGCGCGCGGAGTAGGCCAGCGGCAGCCGTCCATAGGCCATGACCTCGGTCTCGACGCCAGCGGGCTTGGCTCGCTGCATCTGCTCCAGGGTCTCGTGGGTCAACTCGACCGGCAGCGCCCAGCGCTTGAGGCCCTGCCTGGCGAGCACGCCGAGGGTGCGATCGTTGTAGCAATTGACGCTGGGGCCGATCGCGAATGGCCGACCGGCAAGCAGATGCACAGCGCCCATGTCATTGGCCTCGACCATGAACTGGTCTTGGTTGCAGATCGCACGCAGTCGCTTGAGCTCGGACTCGGCTTCGAGCAGGGTCAGGGTCGAGAGCACGACCTCTTTGCCGTGCTCGGCGAGGCGCTCAGCGATCGCGAGCCAGTCCTCGTGACGGACCTGATTGCGCTTGGAGCAGACGGTCTCGCCGAGATAGACGATATCGACCGGCGATTCGGCCACCATGGCGTAGAAATCATCGACCTGCTCCTTCGGCCAATAGTAGCTGATCGGTCCCAGTGAGAGGCGTGGCTGATGGTCGCTCATGGTCTTTGTTCCCCTATTGCCAAGGCCGATGATAGGGGCCGAGTGTGGTTTGGGCGCCCTCGGAGACCTTGCCCAAGGCGGCAGTCCACTCGGGCTTGGGCGCGAAGCTGCTCGGGCTGCGCTCAAAGCTATCGAGTGCCTCGCGCCAGATCTTGGTGACCTGCGCGACATAGACTGGGCTGCGCTGCCGGCCCTCGATCTTCACCGCCTTGACCCCTGCGGCGACCATCTCTGGCAGCAGCTCCATGGCGTTTAGGCTCACCGGGTCCTCGATTGCGTGATAGGTCAGGCCATCGGTGTTGAAGGTGCCCTTGCACAGGGTTGGATAGCCGACGTTCTCGCCCTTCGGATGGCGCTGGATCAGCACGCCGCCGAGGCGGGTGTCGAGGCCGCTGTCGGTCTCGATCCACTCCACGTGGCTGGCGGGCGAGCAGGCGCCATAGGTATTCGGCGAGCGGCCAGTCGCATAGGACGAGAGGATGCAGCGCCCCTCGACCATCACGCAGAGGCTACCGAAGGCGAAGACCTCGATCTCGATCGGGCTCTGGTCGATGACGTGCTTGACCTGGCTGATCGAGAGTACCCGCGGCAGCACCGCGCGACGGATGCCAAAGTGCTCATGGTAGAACCGCAGCGCCTCGTAATTGGTGGCCGAGCCTTGCACCGAGAGATGCAGGTTGAGCGCTGGATGGGTGCGGCTGGCATAGTCGAGCACGCCGATGTCGGCGGCGATCAGCGCATCGACACCAAGCTCGGCGGCGCGATCAACGGCCTGCTCGAAGCGCGAGAAGCCGTCCGGACGTGGGTAGGTGTTGAGCGCGATGAAGACCCGCACGCCCTTGCTGCGCGCGTAGCGGATGCCCTCGACCATCTTGTTCGGGGCGAAGTTGAGGCCGGCGAAATGGCGCGCGTTGGTGTCGTCGCGAAAGCCGATGTAGACCGCGTTTGCGCCATTGTCGACTGCAGCCTTGAGTGCCGGCAGGTTGCCGGCCGGACAAACCAATTCCATCCTGTGCGTCATGCGTGGTCACCTTAGAGAGAGGCGCTTCACCGTCTGGTTACGATGCGCGATGAAGGTTAGAGAGTGGCGTCAGGCGACTTGTTCAATCGCCGCGGACGCAGGAGTCGATTGCCCCAAGGCCAGTGAGCCCTGGCGGGTGCCGCGGCACCGAAGCGCGTTCTCGATACCGTTGAGCACGATCCACTTCTTCGAGCACCAGTCAGGTGCCAGCAGGATCTCGTGCTGCGCGGTGCCGGTGACGCGATGGTAGAGGACATCTGCAGGCGTGCGCTCGATCAGGTCGGCTGCGATCTCGATGTAATCGTCCAAAGCCAGTGGTTGGTAACCACCGCGGCGCCACTGATGTGCGAGCAACGTATGGCGGACCACGTGCAGCGGATGCAGTTTCAGCCCGTCGGTCCCCAAGGCGATAACGCGGGCTAGGGTTTCCAACGCCGCGTCCCGGCCTTCGCCCGGCAGGCCGATGATCAGGTGCGTACAGACTGGGATGCCACGCAGCCGAGCTGCACGCACGGTGCGCCGATAATCGGCAAAGCAATGACCCCGGTTGACCCGCGCCAGGGTGCTGTCGAAGGCCGACTGCAGCCCAAGCTCGAGCCAGATCTCATGACCTTCGGCACGATAGCCGGCGAGCAGGTCCAGCACCGGCTCGGGCACACAATCGGGCCGGGTGCCAACCGAGAGGCCGATGACGTCCGGCTCATCCAATGCCTGCCGATACAGCGCGCTCAGGCGCGCAATGTCGTCGTAGGTGTTGGTGTAGGCCTGAAAATAGGCGAAGTAGCGCTCGGCGCCGGTGCGCTTCCTGACCACGCGCCGTCCCGCCTCGATCTGCTCGGCCACGCTGCGCTCTGGCGTTGCGCGGCTTGCGCTGTCCGTCGGGCTGTCGGCGTTGGGGCTGAAGGAGACGTTGTTGCAGAAGCTGCACCCACCGCGTCCCTTGGTGCCGTCGCGGTTTGGGCAGGTAAAGCCGGCGTGGATCGCTAGCTTATGGACCCGGTGACCATACCGGCGGACCAGATCGACGCCGAAGGTGTTGACTCGATCTGCTAAGGTCATGCCCGCTTTGCGCCCGCTATGGTTGCTCGATCGCAGAAAACCTTAAACACTCGCAAATGTCGGCCTGGTTGACATTGAGCAATGTCAACCAAGTTGGGCGTTCCGGTTAGCGGACAACTCGCGCGGTGCCGTAGCGATCCGTCAACACCCGCACGCGGTCGCCGGCGACGAAAGACTCGTCGGCTGCTTGGGTCACGGCCATGGTGCGGCCATTGTCGAGCCTGACGGTGATCTCCAGCCCGCGCTGGCGGGTGGCGCCCTCCTCGATCGCCGAGCCAGCGACGGCACCCGCGAGCCCGCCGCCGATGGTGGCGAGCGTGCGGCCGGTTCCAGCGCCAACCTCGTTGCCGAGCACTCCGCCGATGGCGCCACCTGCCACGGTGCCGACACCACTCTTGGTGCCTTCGATCTGAACCTCGCGCACGGACTGTACCGTGCCGTATTCCACGTTCTGCGCGCTGCGTGCTTGATCACGGGTGTACGCGGAGGCGGACATGCTGGCCGGGCAGCCGCTGAGCAGCGTGACGAGTGGCAGCGTCACGAGTAACAGTGCCGCGACATGGAATTGTTTCTTCATCAGTCGTTATCCTCTTGACAGTGCAGTAGGGGAGTACATCACAAAGGGTTGTTATCGGCTCGTTAGCCGGCTCCTGCTAGCGTCCTCGCTGCAGGATAATCGCTCGCGGGTCGTTGCGCGCCGATTATCTGCGGCGATCGTGGCGCCGCAGATATCCTTGAGCTTTACTCAAGTTTAGCCTTGGCCGAAAAGCCTACCAGATGCGCGCCTGTCGATGAACGGTTATCAATGCGCCCGACCAGGTTGAGCGCTCTCAGTTGCTGCTCAAGCGTGCTGTCTGCCTTCAGGAACGTCGCTTGCGCTCGCGCGTCGTCATGACGGGGTCGACGTTGAGGTCGCGTTTGAACTCGTTCCGTCGCTCGGTAAGGTGAACGACCCGCTGCGGGGACAGCGTCTAAGCTTTTTGCGCGGGTGCTATGGTCTGGCTCAACGAGCCCCTTTATTGCCTTTGGTCATTCACCCAGGTTGCGGCCGCCGTATAAGGTGACTGTCGGCCTCGAACCGACGGTCTCTACAGAGAGGCACCATGCATGTTCTTCCGTACGCTGCTTGACCCTAATCCTGGAGCTCAGTGTTCCGTCGGACCGCACCAAGATGTGCGATGGCCGATGCTGCCGCATGCTCCGCTGCTTGTCCTGCTGATGCTGCTCGGGTTGTCTGGGAATGTCCTAGCGACCCCCGCCGACCCGGCCGTTGCCAGCACCTCAGGTCCTGCCGATGTCGCAGAGGAATCCAAGGAGCAGGGTCTGCTCAAGGAAGACAGCCGAGACTGCATGCGCTGTCATTGGATGGAGACCATGGCCTATCGCGATCGCGAGACCGGCAAGATCGTCAACCTGTCGATCGATCGCGACGCCTACAGCCATTCCGTGCATTCCGAGCTTGCCTGCAGCGACTGCCATGACCGCGGGTATTCGCACTATCCGCACCGGCTCAGCAGCGCTGACGAGAATCTGCAGTGCGTTGAGTGTCATGAGGATCGGGAGGACGATGGCGCGCCGAACCTGGTCGGACTCAAGCATGAGTACGACAAGAGTGTGCATGTCACCGAGAATGTCGAGGAGTTCACCTGCTTCTCCTGCCACAACCCACACAGATTTCACCCGCTCAGGGCCGGCGAGTCGATCGTGGACGTGGTGGCTGAGACCAATGGCACCTGTCTCGATTGCCACACCGAGCTGCTAACGCCGGTGCCTAAGGGACACGATTGGTTACCCAAGCCGCAGGCGCACTGGGGCTCGGTGCGTTGCCTTGATTGCCACACGCCCCTTGAGGGTCGTATTCCCGAGCGGCCATCGCATAACGTGCTGTCTGCCGACGAGAGCAACCGCCTCTGTGTCGAGTGTCATAGCAAGGGCTCGGCGCTGCTTAGTCAGCTGTACAACTATCGCACCGAACAGGCACGCGAGCGGGACGGCTTCTTTTCGCAGGCCATCTATAACGATGCCTACATCGTTGGTATGACGCGCAACCCCTGGATGGATCGGATCGGTCTCGGGATGATTGTGCTCATGATCCTTGGCGTGGCCGCGCATGGCTACGGCCGCTACCGCGCTCACCGTCGGCAGGAGACCTCGAAATGACCGCGCTCTACCTGTACCCGATCTGGCTGCGGCTCTGGCATTGGCTGAATGCGCTGCTGTTCGTGACGCTAGTGGCGACAGGCGTCAGCATGCATTTCAGCCTGCATTGGTTGATCCCATTCGATGTCGCGGTTCCAGTCCACAACACCAGCGGCGTCTTGCTCACCGTCTCTTGGCTGACCTTCATGGTCGGTAACTTCCTGAGTGGTAACGGCAAGCATTATCTGATCAATCTGCGCACCCTCCCGCAAGACCTGATCGCGCAGACGCGTTATTACCTACATGGGATCTTCGTGGGGGCTCCGCACCCGTTTCATGTCAGCGCTGAGCATAAGCTCAACGCACTGCAGACCCTGAGCTACGTCGGCGTGATGTACGGGCTGATGCCGATCCTGATCCTCAGTGGCTGGGCGTTCCTGTTCTCAACCTCGCTGCCAGAAACCCTGTTCGGGATCGGCACCGTCTGGATCATCGCGATGGTCCATCTGGTTGTGGCCTGGATGCTGGTGCTGTTCCTGATCGTGCACATGTACATCATCACCACTGGGGAGAAGCCGACCACCAATCTCAAGGCGATGGTGACCGGTTGGCACAAGGAGGAGTCTGGGGGCTGATACGGCAGCCTGCTGGGCAACCTCGCCGTGAGGGCACTGTCCAAAGCCCCATTATTCGCAACGCGTCCTTCGAGACTCAACGTCATGAACATCCGCTCTCTGTTTGCAACCAAGAAGCGCCGCCGCGTGGCCATCGTGCTCGCCGTGATACTGGTGCCGGCGGTGCTCTACAAGGTGGTCTATCCGATCTTCTTCGATCTCTACACTGGTGTGAAGAACGCACCGCTCACCTACGACACCCGAGAGATCAGCGACGCTGAGTTTGAGCAGCTGGCGCTTGAGCTGACCGAGAAGGTTCGCCGTGAGCGTGCCGCGGCGACCGTGACCGAGGAGCGCGATGCGTTCGCGCGCGAGGTCAAGATGGAGATCCTGATGAACACCCCATCGTTCATCGAGGAGAGCGGCTATTCGCACATCGAATACTTCCGCGAGGCCGGCATTCGAGAGTACAAGGGGCCGGAGACCTGCCTCGAGTGCCATGCGACGATCGATATCACCCACGAAGACGGCACGGTCGAGACCGTCGATACGCTCGAGGACATCGTCAACACCGTGCACTTCAAGTTTCAGAGCACCGAAGGCGGTGCATTCTCGACCTATGGTTACGACGGTCGCCTGGTCAATGCCGAGGGCTCGCGCGCCATTCCGGTCGGCAAGATCGACCGGGCCTGCGGTATCCCTGGCAGCTTCTCTTGGACCGGGTGGGCGGCGCTGGTCGCGAGTCGACCCGAGCATGAGCTCGAGGATGTGGAGTCC
>NZ_JBUDPI010000095.1:0-10943 GCF_054919635.1 Halochromatium sp.
CGTGGTCAGCGTCGACTGGCTCGGGCATGGCGAGAGCGCGAAGCCGCTAGACATCTCGACGACGGTGTCGTCGGGGACCAGACTCATCAGCAGGTGATCGAGCCCAACCTCGCCGAACTCGTTGATGATCACCAGGGTACGGGCGAGCTCCGGCCGGCGCACCAGTTGATTGAGCACCGTGGTCTTCCCGCTGCCGAGGAAGCCGGTCAGCAGAGTGACGGGAATCAGGGACTTGGGCATGTCGGGGTTCTCGCGATGAACGTCAGGGTCTACTGTTGGGTTTCCGGGCCCGCGCCCTGCCTATTGGGCTAGGCGAATGAGACGGCTGACTCGACCGTGGTGAAGGCCGGGGCATGCCCCGGTATCCTTTAACGCCAGCCCGTGAGACAAGAGGATTGAATGGTGCCAGTACGATCTGTATTTCTGGAGCGCCTCGTTGCCTCCATTGGCTCGAACCTGAGTCCCCTGGGAAGAGCGATTTGCCATCAATTCCAGCGCCAGAATCGTTGGTGGAATTGCTATGCGCCAACCCCCGGGATCCGGCGTCTGACGCCGGCCGCGGTGATTACCAGCGCCCTGTTCATAGCGCTTATCGGCGCGTCCACCATGCCGCGAGCCTTCGCCACGGAGCCTCAACCAGCCATCCCGGCATGGCTCAAGGCCCATGTCGGAGAGAAGGAGGGGCAGATCGCATTGCCGGTGCTACAACGGGCCCGTGCCCTCTACCTCCGCAAGGTGAGGGAAGGCGCGGTCAGCAATCCCTGCTATTTCGCCAAGGATGCGACGCGTCCGCACATCTCACGAAATGGAGGACCGGGGCGGCGCTTCTATATCATCTGTGAAGCCGAGCGCTCGTTTCGCGCGGTCTCGTCGGGTCATGGCGGCGGGCGCACCCTGAAAGGCATCGCGGATTTCAAGAACGGCAGACGCTGCGCCAAGCACTTCAGCAACGCCTTGGGCTCGAGACTCACAACCGGCGGCGTTTACGTCACCGGCGAGAGCCGGACGTCGTTCAAGGGCTACTACCAAACCTCTTCGAAACGCAAGGCAGCGCTGATCCGCGCCTTCGTGCCGTTCGACGGCGAAGGCGAGACCGCGAACGCCGAGCGGCGCGCCATCGGCGGGCATGCGGCGGTCCTGATCAAGGGCGCCTGTCTGCTGCGGGAACCGGGCAGCCCCTATGCAAACGGCAAGGGATACGTGCCCCTCGGAAAGCTGGTGGATTACTCCGGCGGGCGCAGCAGCGGTTGCACCAGCTGGTCGCCGACGGACGCCCGGGAGATCGTCGAGATCACGGAAAACGATCCGACCACGCTGTACATCTATCCCGCGCAGGCCGACATCGACGCCGTTGCGAGAGCGGTGGCGGGCGGCCGATCGCTGAAGCGGTCGGGGTTGTACTGGAATGCGTCCTGTCTGAAAGAGATCGGCTCCCCCAAGTACTGGCCCAAGGAGCGTCTAGGGCCGAGGATTGCCGAATACCAGCGCAACAATCCCGCGCCCAAGCGCTCTTCGTTGCCGCTTTGCGCGAACCAGTGAGTAAGGGAGGGCCCTCGACCAACGGAGCAAGCCAATCAAAAAGCGATTTTTTAGCCAAAGTCCAAGTTTCGCTCAGCCGCTCGCGTCGATACAGCGGAAGTGCACCCGGTCGGGCTCCTGAACTTGGGGGGTCCTAATCACCGAGACGCACGACGGCCAATGCGACGATTGAACCACCTCTTGCTGGTGCAACCATCAGACGCCGACCCGAGACAGATGCTGCTGCGGTGAGACCGGCAACTGCCGGGCCACATCAGACTGCGTCCGCGTCCAGCCCAGCTCTTGCGGCCGCTCGCGCCCCTGTTTGTGGTCAAGGCTCACGGATAGGGCACGATCGCGAGCGCTTCGAGGCGATAGCCGGCGTCGCCCATCGCCCTTGAAAAGGGTTCGACGCGGAGGTCATCCATTACCGAAACGGTGTTGAAGACTCCGCTGCGATAACGCTTTCCCTCGGGCAGGGCGTCGTAGACGATCTGGTTGGCGGCGGGACGCGGTGGCACGTGGATGCAGGCGCAAAAGAAGGGGACCAGCAGGAAGGCGCTCAATTCATATAGATCGAAAGACCATGGCACCACGAAGCCGTGCCGCTTCACCCGCTTGCCGTCAAGTTCTTCCACGACCGGTGCCTGTTTCCACAATGCGGTGATCTCTTCCATGATCAGTTCGGCGCCTGATTCTCGTCGTCGATGTCGTCGAGGCTCAGCCCCTCTTCAGTCAGGCCTTCCAGCAGCTGGTTCGGATGCCACTCCTCGGGAATCAGGGCGTCCCAGTGAAGCTCCGTAACCTCGCCCAGTTCTGACTCACCGAACAGATTCTGTGATTCAGGGCCACAAGTGCTCAGCGTCACGAGCAACAGGACGACCTCCGCGGTCGCGCGGAAACGAGTGTGTATCATAAGTATATGCATACACCGATTTCGAAGAACGATGAGAATTCGGCGCGTCCCCGTCGACCGATTCCGAGTCGGAGGTCAATTCTGTTTCCGCATCGCCAATCTTGCCCGTCTTCAGCTCGAAGGCCCGATGCTCGAGCGATCGGACTCCGCCGATCCGTCAGACGAGCAATCGTCGTCGGAATGGGCGTTGAAGCTGCGGCCAAAGCGTATCAACGAGCCAGCCGCTGCGACGCTTCTGCCAGGTAGAACCATTCCTGATCCACCTGCGCGTTTGGGTTCGGAAACACGATCCATCCATCTTTGTCGGCGGTCAGCTCAGCGCCATCGTGACGGTGGGCGAGCACTTCACCGCGCTCAGTTCTTTCGAAGCTGCGCCAGTTCCTACTGAAGCGATCATCCGGGTGTAATCGATCGACGACCTGGTACAGCCTTATGATTTCGGACTCTTTGGTTGGCGAACGCACCGTGTCGGTCACCATGCCCAGATGCGCCAAGGTGTGCCGGACAGCGTCGTAGGCCAACTGTGGCGCCTTTTCGTCTTCATGCTGGCCGCATTCGAGCGTGATGGCGATCCCGCCGTAGCGGCGCATGGTCTCTGTCGTACCGACCCCATAGTCGAGGCTCGCCGCGGCACCGCGTGCCTGGCGATCCGCCACTCCTTGGGCATAGGTCTCAAGCCAGCCCTCGACGAAACGGTTGACACCCAAGCGCAACGCCATCGCCTCTTCCGCTTCGGCTCTTGAAAACGGCTGCAGGTCCCCGTGGTTGTTGCACGGACCGATCAGTGCGAAGGGGATACCGGGGGTGTGGAAAGAATGCAGATCGAGCAGCGCGTCGTGGGCTTGCAGCAACGGGCAAAGCACATTAGCGATTCGATCCTCGAAGTCCTGCGGCACATCGGTGACGCGCATACTGCGGTTCAGATTGCGGTCGCCGTGGCGGCGCTTTAACTGATACGCCAGCGGGTTAGCAATGGGCACCATCGTCAGAGTGCCGCGCTCGATGCGCAGCGTGCCTTGCTCAAGCTCTTGCAGCAGGCGCCGAATGGCTTCGGTGCCGCAGGTCTCGTTGCCATGCACCGCGCCGAGCACGATCAGCTTCGGGCCTGAATTCAGGCCTACGATCTGCTGAATCGGCAAGGCCGTGGGAACAGATGACTTAACCATGACGTTGGACTGGATTCAGTGGGGTTGTTGCAGTTCAGCTATTGCCTTGCATACCAAGCCGGCAGCGAGTTGTGCCAGGTCTTCCAGGTGCTTGAGCCTTGCGGCTCAGATTGGTGGGGCAGCTGAGTGGTTGAACGCGCACGGCTCCAAATAGTGTTCTCATTAAAGTGAAAATCGCGTCGGGATCGCCCTCCCAAATCACCCTGTCCCTGCGGGGCGAGGGCCGGGCTTGCAGGCAACGACGGGCTGCTGTGAAGTGTATCTTTGCGATCGACGGCGCCGTCAACGGCATGACGGTCAGCGTGTAGCGAGGCTTCGACCTTACCGCGCTTCGCCGACCAAGAAAATGTTAGATACTCAGACTGTTATAGACGATCGCCTGTTGGGCCTATGCGCCAAACCGTCACAATGATCCGACGCCGCGGCCAGCTCTTGAACCCAGCCGCGCTTCTCCTCACGCTCCGGGTCGGGAGAGCGATCCTGACAGCTCAGGAAGGCGTAGAACCCGCCACGGCTGACGCCCTGTATTCGGCAAAGCATCGTCAACGGACAGGCCTCCTTCTACTGGGCAATGAACTGGTATCTCAGTTCGACTTTTTCGCGAAGAAGGCCATTACTTTTTTGAGATTTCCCGCTACATGCGCAAGTGTCGATTCTCCTCGCGCAGGCGACGCAGTTCCTGCTGCTCCTCGCTAAGCTTGCCGTTGCCCGGGAACGCGTCACTGCCATCAGACTCTGCCTCTTTGATCCAGCGCCCAAGCAGGCTGCGGTCGACGCCTTAGCTCCTCGCCGCCTCGGTCTGCTTGTAGCCCTGCTCCAGAACCAACCGGATGGCGTCCTGTTTGAACTCCTTCGTGTACTTCTTACGTATCTTCATCTCTCACCTCAGCTCGGGGAATTGTCCCTTAACCGAAATGTCCGCTGTCATTAGATCACCTCAAAGACCGTTTCGGTCACCAGTGCCGGCTGCTGCGTACATTCGTCGCGGTTAGAACTCGCTCGCTGGATCTCTCCCCGCTTCCACGCCATGGAGCATTCTCTTTTCTTCCGAGCGCAAGAGCAGTCTGCCGCGCACTCGGTCAAACCTTGCCGAGCCCTCTGCACCTCGGTAGTCTCTCGTCCCAGTTCCACCTTCGACTGAAGGGAGCGCATGGATTTCCGATCCGGTACCGGTTCCTCATGAATCTTCCCCCTGCTGAAATCTCGCCATGGATTGAACCCCTGAAATGGGGCTCGGTTTTCGTAGTTTTTCTAGCTGCGATGGCCGGTGGTGCGATCCCGCTTCTTTCGAAGAAGGACTTGCGTCCGGGCGCCGGTTTTCCGCTCGGAGAATCGTTTGCATCAGGTATCTTCCTCGCGCTTTCGATGCTGATCATGTTGCCATCTGCTCATGCCCAGCTCACGAAGACGCCGGGCATCCCGCCGTACCCTTGGGCGTTTCTGATCGCAGCGATCGCGTTTCTGGCGCTATTGGCGTTCGAGCACCTCCTGACCCACATCAGGGAACGAGTGGAGGGATCAACGGATGCGGTTTCATTAAGCGATCGCACCACTGAATTGGTGCCGATTCTTCTGACCGTACTGATCGGTGTGCCGTCCTTTTTTCTCGGAGCGGCACTGGGGGTGTCCGAGGATGCTTTTTCGATCGTCTTGATTCTAGTCGCGGTTTTGGCGCACAAGAGTACCGCAGGTTTTGCGCTGGCCCTGAAGATGGTGCAAAGCACGCTGAGTCGTCCCCAAGTCTTTGCGTTGTTTCTCGTTTTTGCCCTTTCAACACCGATTGGTATCGTGGTCGGTGATGATGTGGCAGCAACGCTTGGCACGTCCGCGATGTTGACGACCAAGGCCTTGGTGCTCGCGATGGCGGCGGGCGTTTTTCTCTACATGAGCACCCTCCACGACATGCGGCATTCACCGCTGATCACGACCTGCTCTGGGTTTTGGGGCTTCTTGGTATTGGTCGCTGGCTTCGTGATTACCGCAGGTGTGCGCGTCTTGTTGGGAATCGCCAACGCTCATCATTTTTAGAGGATTGCCCGCGAACACTTCCCGCGACGCTCGTCACTGGTTCTTCGATTCGCCTCCCTAGCTCTCAGCACCGTGCGCACTCAGAAAGGCGAGGCGAATGACCGAGCCGTAAACGAGGCTCCAGCGCGAATTACCAGTGCATCCTGGGACAGGCAAGAAGCGGTGGCCGACCTGAACGGTCACCGAGTCTGATCAGGATACGTGTAGATTCCTGCAAGCTCTGCTCTAGCCCTGAACCTCAGTTAAGCCTCGTAGTGTTCGAAGTGCGAGCGGCGGCGGTATCTCATCCATGTCGAGTAGATAGCGTCCAAAGCGGCGGAGGTGATCGCGCATATACGGGCTCAGCGCCGCAATAAGCTCCCGGCTCAGCTTCCAGCCTTCCGTCTCCTTGTCGGCGAGGATGCCAGTCAAATCATGGACGTTGTGCAGCATGCGGTCAGGATGCCGATCGTGGTCTTGAGTGCGCTGAGCAGGTCTGGCGGGCTCCAGAGCCTGGTCATCTGAACAACCATCTCCAGAGCGGTTGCTGGTCCTCACTCGTGCCGCCCGCGCTTGTCGGCGGTGTCCTGCGTGCATCCAGGGCAACGGGCGTCATCCTAATGCGCGTGGTGCCGCGCTACCCCGGCAGATCAAACACAAGAGATTCAGATTACATCCGCTTGGGCTTCGCGAAAACCCGCAGCGGTCTGGGGCGCTCATTGAAGACCATTGATCCGAATCAAAAGCACGGGTGGATTGGGGCAGGCGTCCAGGTTCTGTGGCTCAGCCTCTTGCTTGCAGACGGGCCCGAACCAGAGGGCGCCATTGCCGAGCATCGCGCCCTGGTAGTTCGCGAACAGGTTCTCTAGCCTCGCCTCTGCGATCAGCTGGCGCAGGGGATGGGTCATGAAGTCGGGATAGCGGGCTGCAAACCGGCTGGGGCTGTCCAGAGTCAGGATCTCCTTTCCGGCAGCGACGGTGATCGGATAATCACTCATCGCCGCGACGGCTTCCCTGTCGTCCTGCGCGACCGCGTGCTCGAGCCGGTCCAGAAATGACCGCGTTTCAGGCAGGCTGAGCCCAGCCACAGCCAACTGTTGCTTGAGCGCGGTGGCACTGCCGGAGTCGTCGGCGCCTGCGGTGGGGCGTGCATCGGCGAGCGCTCCAGCAAATACGCCGGCGAGCAGCAGCGTCATTAGGCCAAGGGCAGCGATGGATGGGAGGGGGCGGCGGTCCTTGAGCACGAGCGAGATCCTTTGGTAAACGAGCGATGGATGGAGTCGCGGTTACGCGAGCGTTGCATTATATCGCCCATCTCTTGGGGCCTGTTATAGCCGATTTTTGGCGTTCAGCTAGAATCCGAGCGCGCACTGCGTTTGAAGCTCAGGACCCGACCCGCCGCCGACCGGACACCGGAGGTTGTCACCGCCATTGCCGATCAGTACCCGTGCGGGTGCTGCGTTGGTTTGCTCGCCGCGGCCTGATAGAGTTGCAGGAGGCTCCGGGATATGCGAGCCCCAAGGTTCCTACCCAGACCAACAGCGGATTCTCTTTCGATGCTGCGTTGCGCGGCCACTCGGTGGCCTGTTTTTTAAGTATTGCCGCTGACCATTGGGTGAAGAGCGATGTCTCTTCCTGGTCGGTTGCGGTCGGGACGTTGGTTGCAAGCGCGAAAGACAGGCATCGACCCGCTGGTGCCATCGGCGCTGAGAACGACGACAGCGGAAACGCATCCGGGTTCGGCCACGCAGCAGCCAGGGTCGACTCGCTGGAGATGCCCGATCGTGAAAAGGATCCGGCTGTCCGTGGAGCGCGAGTGCCGACCTCGGTTCGGCTGGGACCCAAAGCACCCTGCCGACAGACTGCGACTGTAGCTGCGACGGCTATGATGCCCTGAATGGCTGTTCCTTATCGCAGTCCCATCGCATGACTTGCCTGCGCGACTGCTGCAAGGAATTCGTGATGTGTCGCCCGGGTGGCTAGGATTTCGAATCGTCTCTCGCGACGAGCTGTGACTGACGGCCGAGTGCCGTCGTTCAATAGCGTGAAGAGCGTGGTTACGTCAGACGTTGCAGACCGCTCGCCCAGTCAGTGACGAACGCCTCGAGGGACTCGATGAAGTCCGGGGTCGTGCTCGCTGCGGTTGATAGTGCAGTGGATGAGGGTGCCGTCGTCGGCCGCAGCGGTGACTGTCCAGGCCAGCGCGTTCGGGCAGCCGGGCAGAGTGAAGCGCACACCATCGCAGATGGTTTCGCGGCGGATGTGGAACTGCCCCAGAGGCAGTAGCTGTCGCCGGCGTCCGGCTCGTCCGACCAGTGCGGCACATGATCGATCGCGACACAGAGCTCGGCCAACGGCGGCCCAGTGACCTGCCCCTGCAGCTGGCGCGGACACGGGACGCAGGCACTGGTGGCCAAGAAGCCCAGAGACTCGCCTACTTCTCCCGCGCGTACGGCCAGGCCATGATGCCGCCTTCCATCACCTTGACGTTGTGCCAGCCGTGCTGCTCAAGGATGGAGGCCGCTTCATAGCCGCGCAGTGAGATCTTGCAGTAGAGGATGATCTCGCGGTCCTTGTTCTCGGGCAGTTCGTTGAGTCGGCCGCGCAGCGCGCCGAGTGGGATCAAGGTCTCGCCGATGCCGAGCCGCATCGACTCGAACTCGATGGGGCTTCGGGTATCCAGGATGAAGCTGTCGACGCCATGATCGACGCGCTCCTTGACCTCGGTGACGCTGAGGCCCTTCATGCGGCCTTTGAGCTTGTTCTCCAGCACCTGGGCGGCGACGATGGTGTGGTCGAGCGCCAGTGAGTAGGGCGGGGCATACGGCAGGTCAGCGTTGACCATGTCTTCGACCGTCAGCTTGCCGCGGATCGCCATTGCGACGGTGGCAACACGTTTGCTGACATCACCGGGGCCAATGCATTGAAAGCCGATGATCCGGCCGCTTTCGCGCTCCGCGACCAGTTTGCTGATCAGCAGCTTGCCGCTCATGAAGACGGGGATATCAAGCCCCGAGATGGTTGCGCTTTCGATAGTGTGGAAACCGGCCTCGTGCGCACGATGTGCCGACAGGCCGGTGAAGCCGACCGTGTAGTCGAAGATCTTGCAGATGCCGGTCTGCGTGATGCCCGGGAAGCTGGCGCTGCCAGGCGCGACCACGTTCTGTCCGGCCACGCGACCCTGCAGGTTGGCAATATCGCCATAGGGTGCGCGCAAAGACTGGCCGGTGATCAGTGACGTGCATTCGACGCAGTCTCCGATGGCGTAGATGTCGGGATCGCAGGTCTGCATCTGCTCGTTGACCCGGATGCCGCCCTGGTCACCGATCTCGAGATCGGCCTTGATTGCCAGACCGATGTTCGGCCGCACGCCGACCGCGACCACTGCGAGTTGACAGGGAAGCTCGGTGCCGTTGTCGAGCTTGACGCCGACCAGCTTGCCGTTGTCGCCCAGGAACTCGGCGACGCCGTTACCGACGATGATGTCAGGGCCATTGGCACGGATGTGGTTCTCGACCAGCTTCGACAGGTCCGGATCGAGAAACGGCAGGATCTGGTCGGTCTTTTCGATCACCGTGGTGTCGATGCCGGCGAGGCGCAGCGCCTCACAAACCTCAAAGCCGATCAGCCCGCCGCCGACGACCACGGCCTTGTCGACCAGGTTGGCATCGCGCACCGCGCGTAGTGCGTCGGCGTCCCCCATCGAGTGCAGCGTCTGCACGCCCTCGAGATCAAATCCAGGGGCAGCCGGGCAGACGGGGGATGCGCCGGTGGCGATCACTAACCGATCGTAATGTAGGATGCGCTCGTTCTCGGTTGGCAGGTGCCTGATCCGGACCGTTTTGGCGTCGCGGTCGATGTCGAGTGCTTCGGTCTCCACCAGCGCCTCGATGCCCTTCGCTTTGCCGTAAAAACCGGGGTCGCGAACGATCCCGGCCGGGGTGCAGATGAGCAAATTGCGGTCATCGAAGGTGCCGCCGACGTAGTAAGGAAAGCCGCAGGAGGCCATCGACAGGTCCTGTTCGCGCTGAACCAGCGTGATCTCGGCGAACTCATCCATCCGGCGTGCTTTGGCGGCGGCCTTGGGGCCGGCGGCCGAGCCGCCGATCACGACGATGCGAAGGGGTTGCGATGGCATTGGGGCGATTCTCTGCGTGCTGGGTCCGGCCGATCCTGGGTGAGAACCGGCCCAAACTAGGTAAAGCGGTGTGGTTGCTGCGAAGACGGGTGGTGCTCATCTGCCCGGCGGCCATGGGTTGGCTGCGGCGGGCGGCGACTGAGCGGATGCTGCGTGTCCCGGCTGGCTTTGAGTCTGAGCTGCCGACCCAGGTGCTGCGCTGACATCGATCAAGGCCGGTCCGCACGGCCCCCGCGAGCGCGCTTCAGCTTGATCCAGGTCGGGATTGGATGGCCCGAGTGCTGAGGATTGTCAGTGGCGACATCACTCCAACGGCATGCGCCGGGGCGACGGGGGGGGGGCGGGGAAGAGTGACGGGGATGATAGGAGCAGCGGTCGGAAACGTTCTGGGTCGTTGTCGGGCCACCGCTGATGCCCGCTTATCGCACCATAAAGGGTTTCGTTTTATATAGCGCCTTCATGCAGCACCAAACAGAGACGCTTGTCGGTGACTCGGTGACAATCGGCCCGCGCGCAGCCAGAGGCCGCTCAGCGCCGGCGGCACTCTCTGGCATTGGTTGACGGGCCGCTCCCGGCCATTATGTAGCGCTCAACATAATGGCCGACAGCGGGCGCTCGGCTGAGACTTGGCCGTCGATCAACTTCCGGACCCGACCCATACTCCCATCGGTGATCAGCACGAAGACATCGGCAATGCAACCGGTCGCTTCCATTGATCAGCACTGGCTAACTGGCTGGAGATCGCCGCTCGGTCCAACGAGACAGCACGTCAAGTACGTTTAGCCATTTGGCAAGTTTCTCACTACTGAGACGCGGGCATGCGCACTCGGCCAGCGCGCCGCTGCTGGGCGGGACACTTGCCTCTAGGCTGGGCGATTCCGAGGTGCCGCGTCCTATGTTGGTTTCAAATGGTATGGCACCTGTCACCAGGCGATCGACGATTGCAAGGCCACGCGGGCAGTATGGCGATCTTTGTACGATCCGACCGAGCGGGCCAAGCGCGATGCGCGAACGCGAGACACCGAGTGGACGTAACCAGGAGTGATCATCGTGGATGAGCCCCCAGAGCTGGGACAGCGGCAGCCTGAGCTGTGCCCTGTGCTGCTATGGCACCAGAAGGGCGGAACCGGCAAGACGACGCTCGCCGTCGGTTGTGCCGCTGCTCTTGCTGGCCTCGGGCGGCGTGTGTTGCTGCTCG
>NZ_JBUDPI010000096.1:0-10852 GCF_054919635.1 Halochromatium sp.
AAGGCGAGCGAAAAGACCAGCAAGGCGGTATGAGCTTTGACAGAAATCGCCTAAGACCCGAGCGCCATGCGCTCGGGTCTTTTTGCGTTGCTGAGAGACAGGCGTTAGAAGCCCGCCTCCGCGCTCCCTCAGACGCTAGGAGACCTGCTGGTAGTACAGATTTTGCGGATGCTGAGCCTCGGCGAAGAAGTACCAGCGCTCGGCTAACAGGCCCAAGTACTGGATTGCAAAGGCAAGGATCGGCAGCGTTGTCGACTCCAGCAAATAAGACAGCAGCACCAGCGCTATCGGGACCGGAAATACCAGGACCATGAAGGCCACGCGAATCAGCTTCAGGGTCTCTGGACTCTGGTGATGGAAGAATTCCCGGGTGTTGAACGAGCCGGCCGAGAAGCCTTGCGACTTCTGCACGATGCCGCGGTGACGGATGCCAATCGCTGTCTGCAAGGTGCTGCGATGCTTGAGGGAGGCGTTGCGCACCAAGGACGCGGTGCGAGTCAACAGACCGAGCAAGGTCGCGATGACAGCCCAGGTGCCGAAGAAGGCCACCAGATGGTTGCCGATCAACGCCGAGTATGCCGCTGCCAGCATGAACCCGGAGGCCGTGCCTAGGAAGATGAAGTTGACGATGGTATACGGCGAATGCCACTCCTGCAGGAACTTGACGCTGGCATAGATCATCCCGGTGCTGACGAACAAGGCCAGGGTGACTGGCACACCGACCATGCCAATCAGGAAGGTGGCATCGATGGGTAGGGCCCCATCCCCGAGGATGATGAATGGCTGCGTCCAGCCGGCCCAATGGAAGAGCCCGTAGAGGAAGACGATCCCCATCATCGCCGGCAGCACGATGACCTCGCGCGAGAGCCAGGAGGTGCGCCACATCGTGGCGGTGCGCCAGGCGCGCTCCGGGCGCCCGAGATGGAAGAACGACGCCGCGAGCCCCCCCACGAGTAAGGCCAACGAGAGCGCACTGCCCACCGCATAGAAGGCGTCCGCCTGGGGCTCGACCAGTTCAGCCGTGGAATAGAACTGGCCGGTGAAGAGGGCCAAGAAGAGGCCCTGACCGGCGCCAATGAGCGTGGTCAAGAAGATGACAGAGAAAGCTGGATGCATCGGAAATGGCCTGTCGAGGTTCAGATGAGGGGTCGGCGCGCTACCAGGTGACGTCTTCCATGGTCTCTTCACCGCGGTACACGGTGATGTCTTCCTTGGTCAGCGGATTGTCGGAGCGCTGCAGATCCTCCTCGGTGATATGCATGTGGGTCTTCTGACGCGGCAGGTAGTGATTGGCCGGCTGGGTGCCCCATTCCGGCATCAGCGCATAGCCTCCGCGCTCGCGGATCGCGACCGAGACCTCGGAGTCTGGATCATGCACATCGCCATAGAGCCGAGCATTGGTCGGGCATGCGATCACGCAAGCGGGCTTGCGCTCGGCCTCGGGCAAGGTATGGTCGGTGATCCGATCGATGCAGAGCGTGCATTTCTTCATCACCTTCTGCTGCTCGTCGAGCTCGCGCACACCATAGGGGCAGGCCCAGGAGCAGTACTTGCAGCCGATGCATTTGTCATAGTCGACCAGCACCACTCCGTTGTCCTCGCGCTTGTAAGAAGCGCCGGTTGGGCAGACCGGGACACAAGGCGGGTCTTCGCAATGCAGGCAGCTCTTCGGGAAGTGGACCGTCTCGGTGCTTGGGAAGCTGCCAACCTCATAGGTCTGCACCCGGTTGAAGAAGGTGCCGGTTGGATTCGCGTCGTAAGGATTCTCATCCACCATCGGACCAGCCCAGCCCGAGGTGTTCCATTGTTTACAGGAGGTCACGCAGGCATGGCAGCCAACGCAGACATTTAGGTCGATGACGAGGGCGAGTTGAGTCATGGTCTATCGCGGGTAATGCTGGCCCGGAGGCATTGGAATTGCCGGATGTGCGGGTCTCGACAAGGGACTAGGCCACACACACTCCGAGCTTGATCAGTTGGCCGGCCCTCAGGCCGGCCGCAATGGGTTGTCCTATTTCCTGCCGAATAGACCGGCAACATAGGCCTGCCAGCGCTGCTTCGGCCTTGCGAGCTGGCCTGGCAGCGTCTTCATCGGCGGGAATTGCGGCTCGGTCACCTTGGGCTCTTGCGCCTCGGCCTTGGAGATGCGCACCCGCGTATCGAACCAGGCCGCTTGCCCGGTCAGTGGATCGGAGTTCGAGAGAACTTGTTTGCCATCGGAGCTCACCAACGGCAGCTCCTCGCTGATGATGTGATTCAGCAAGAAGCCCTTCTTCGACTCATCCGCCTTTGCACTCAGCCCCCAGGCACCCGGCGCCTTGCCGATCGCGTTCCAGGTCCAGACCGTATTCGGCTCGACCGCTTCTGAATAGCGACACATGCACTTGACCTTGCCGAGGTGCGATTCGACCCAGATCCAGTCGCCATCCTCGATACCCTGAGCGATCGCCATCTTCGGGTTCACGAACAGGTAGTTGTGGCTGTGGATCTGGCGCAGCCAGGCATTCTGGCTGTCCCAGCTGTGGTACATCGCCATCGGCCGCTGGGTCAGCGCGGTGAGCGGGAAGCGCTTGGTGTCGACGCGCTGAGCCTCGAGCGGATCATAGAAGAACGGCAGCGGATCGAAGAAGGTCTCAATCCGCTCGCGATAGCGCTCCGGGGGCCTGCGTCCCGGCCATTTACCCTGAGCGGCGGCACGGAAGCGCTGCAGGATCTCCGAGTAGATGTGAATCGTGATCGGCTCCGCCCATCGGGTCAGGGCATGCGCCCGTGCCCAGTGCAGATAGCCCTTGTTCCAGTTGCGCATGTACTGGTAACTGCGCGGCAGCTCATAGTGGAAGACACAATGATTGGCCGCGTACTGCTCCCATTGCTTCGCATTAGGCTCGCCTTTGAGCGACTTGTCTCCGTGCTTGCCGCGGAAGCCAGCGAGGAAGCCAATCCCCGAGCCCGGCGATGTCTCGTAGTTGACGACGAAGTCAGGGTAGTTCTTGTACTTCGGCGAGCCATCGTCGTTGGTGAAGACGGGCAGCCCAAGCCGGGCGCCGAGGTCGATTAGCACATCCTGGAACGGCCGACACTCGCCCCTCGGCGGCAGCACCGGCAGGCGGACCGAGTCGACCGGTCCGTCGAACTCAGAGATCGGCCGATCGAGCATCGAGAGCACATCATGGCGCTCGAGATAGGTCGTGTCCGGCAGCACGAGATCGGCAAAGGCGACCGTCTCCGAGGAATAGGTATCGCAGACGACCAGGAACGGGATCTTGTACTCGCCATTCTCGTCCTGGTCGGTCAGCATCTTGCGCGTCTCGACCGTATTCATCGACGAGTTCCAGGCCATGTTGGCCATGAACAGCAGCAGGGTGTCGATCCGGTAGGGATCACCACGCCAGGCATTGGTGATCACGTTGTGCATCAGGCCGTGGGCCGCGAGCGGATACTCCCAAGAGAAGGCCTTGTCGATGCGCACTGGCTCGCCATTGTCATCGACAAACAGGTCCTCTGGCCTGCCAGGCCAGCCCAACGGTAGCCCATCAAGCGGCGTATTCGGCTGCACCGCGTCTGGGCTGTGTGGCGGCTTCGGGCAGGGCGGGATCGGCTTCGGGAACGGTGCCTTGTGGCGGAAACCGCCAGGGCGGTCGATGGTCCCCAGCACGCTCATCAAGATGCTCAGCGCGCGGATGGTCTGAAAACCGTTCGAGTGCGCCGCCAGGCCGCGCATCGCGTGGAAGGCGACCGGATTGCCGGTGACGCGGTCGTGCTCCTTGTCCCAGACATCGGTCCAACTGATCGGCAGCTCGATCTTATGATCGCGCGCCATCACGCCCATCTCGTGCGCCAAGCGACGGATGGTCGCTGCTGGAATGCCGGTGATGCTCTCGGCCCACTCGGGCGTGTAGGGGTCGACGCGCTCCTTCAGGAGTTGGAACGAGGTCTTCACCGGCGTGCCGTCGGGCATCGTGAAGCTGCCGAGCAGGCGCGGATCAGCGCCGTCGCTGTGCGTCAACACCGGGCCGGTGTTCCGATCCCACCAGAGCTTGTCCTGCGGATCGGTGCAGCCGCGGGTCACATCGATGCTCTCGTCACGGACGAACATGCCGTGATCGTCGCGCTCGGGATCATCGATCACCAGCTCGGCGGCATTGGTGTACTGGATCAAGAAATCCCGGTCGAAGAGACCGAGCTTGAGGATCTCGTGGGTCAGGGCCAGGAACAGCGCACCATCGGTGCCCGGCTTGATCGGCACCCACTCGTCGGCAATCGCGCCATAGCCCGAGCGCACCGGGTTGATGGCGATGAAGCGCCCGCCTTGGCGCTTGAACTTCGAGATCGCCATCTTCAGCGGATTGGAATGATGGTCCTCAGCGGTGCCGATCATGATGAAGAGCTTGGCGTGGTCCAGATCCGGTCCGCCGAACTCCCAGAACGAGCCGCCGATCGAATAGATCATGCCGGTGGCCATGTTGACCGAGCAGAAGCCGCCATGCGCGGCATAGTTCGGCGTGCCGAACTGCTTCGCGAACATGCCCGTCAATGCCTGCATCTGGTCGCGGCCCGTGAAGAGTGCGAACTTCTTCGGGTCGGTGGCGCGCAGCTTGCCCAGCCGCTCGCTGAGCATCGTCATCGCCTCGTCCCAGGAGATCTCCTCGAACTGGGATTCACCACGCTTGGCACTGGCCTTGCGGCGCAAGGGCTTGGTCAGCCGGGCCGGCGAGACCTGCTTCATGATCCCGGATGAGCCTTTGGCACAAAGCACGCCCTTGTTCAGCGGATGGTCCGGGTTGCCCTCGATATAACGGACCTGACCATCGCGCAGATGCACGCGAATGCCGCAGCGACAGGCGCACATGTAGCAGGTGGTCTCTTTGACCTCGGTCTGGCCAATCTCGGCATCGTGTTGCACGGCAGGGTCTTTCATGGGTGTGCTCGTCAGGGCCTCTAGGGAATGTCGATACATTCTAATATTTGAGGAGCCGACTGGTAAGCGCGCTCGATCAACGCCAACGTCGTATTGTTTGGGGAAATTTTTGCTCAGCGGCGCCTTGTCGCTGCGCCCGATGGCGGCTTCGGCCACAGTCGACAGAAGGTCAATAAGTCATTGATCGGGATCAACTAAAATGACATCGTTATGCTCAACAGGACCCTTGCGCAAGCCCCCCTCGCTATGCGCCAGACGCTGCTGCGCCCTCAGCCGATTGGTCATCATCGGCGAACTTTGAAATTCTTTATGACAAGATAAGGGTCCGCTAAGATCGCAAGCCTGATGCGCGGTCAACAGGTTAGGCGGCCATCGGGGACGGCATGCTGAATCTCAGCGTCGCGCCAAGCGCCGTTGCTCAAACTCGTGCGCCTACGCCTTCCAGAAGACCTGACATCGAGCAGGCTAATTAGTGAGCCGTGCGCCGGATGGCATCAAACCCTGCTTCTCCAACAAGTCGAGATAGCGTCGCTCATGAGCGAAGGCGATGAACGCAAACAGCAGCAGTGCGAGGACGATCAACAGGCAGAACAACGCCACGACTGGCAACAGGGCCGCTGACCAGGCCATGGTCGCACATGGGATCGCATCGACCTCCAGCCTTGCCTGCACCGCGAAGGGGTTCGCCAGCAGGGGTGCAAACCAGACGAGCCAGACACCGAGCCCGAGCAGCATGGTCAGCAATAAGACCCCGACGACGGGCCATGTGCGCACAGGCATGGCCCGTCGCCTCACGAAGCGCTCTTCATCCGCAGTCAATCTCACCACTCCAGTCGAGTCTTACTAAACGTAAACGATGGAATTCTTTGCCACAGCTCAGGCGCGTCTCGGCGCCGAGCAACTCCAGCACGAGCTCACCGGGCAGAGGCTACCCGAGCTGTGCGAATCAATCGACCAGGTACTGCACTGGGATGCTGCTCTGGACACCGGCGAGATCTACTGCCTCTGGGGACAGTTCAAGGTCAACCGCGAGTGTACCCGCGATGGCGTTCGCTTCACCCTGCCGGGCTGCCCGAATGCACTGGCTTGGACGGTCACCGCAGCAGCTGATGGCACCCTGGTCCACTGCACCATCAATCGCAGCGAGCACGAGCCCGATTTCATCGAGTCGATCGAGGAGTTTGTCGCCGACTGGGCGCAGGGGCTGCAACGGTTGTGAAACTGACATGCACGCGATCGTCGGCCATCACCGGGTCGACCTTGTCCTAGAACCCCGCGTTACAGCTCCGGTGATGCAGGTGGCGAAGCGCAGGGACGGCGATGGCGTGCCTGAGCCGATGTGCTCTAAGGACAGGCTGCGCTCAGGCAGCGCGTTTTCGCTCACGCTTCTCCCGCGCGGCCTCCGGCGCCAGTAGGATCGCCCTCAGCCGATGGAGATTGCGCGCCACCACCGCAAGAGCCCTCCCAGATCACCCGATTCCGTCCGCTTGACTTAGCTGCATAGAGCATGGAATCGGCTGCCTCGATCAGTTTCTGGGGATGGCCGTCCTTGATGATCCGTGTCGCGCCGCCGATCGAAACCGTGACGTGCCGAGCGACGTCCGAATAGGCGTGCGGAATCGAGAGTGCCTCGACGGCGAGCCGAACCTCTTCGGCGAGTGATCGCGCGCCTTCGGCATCCGTCTCGGGTAACAGCAGTACGAATTCCTCGCCCCCGTAGCGGGCCGCTAGATCGGCTGGACGACGCGGCGCCTCGCTCAGGGTCTTGGCGACCGATTTGAGGACCTTATCGCCGTGCGCATGGCCGTAATGGTCATTGAACTGCTTGAAGCAATCGACATCGATGATGGCCAGCGAAAACGGCAGGGCGCTGCGCTTGGCGCGCTGCCATTCCTTCTGCAAGGTCTCATCGAAACGGCGGCGGTTGTTGATCTCGGTCAGCCCATCCCGCCCTGCCAGGATCTCCAGCAGCTTACGCTGGCGGACAAAGCTCAGGTGATTGGCGACGCGCAGCGTGACGATGGCTGGATTGAAGGGTTTGCTGATGTAATCAGCGGCTCCCAGATCCAGGCCGATTTGTTCGTCGTCGACCGAATTCAGGGCCGTGATGAAAATGACCGGGATATGCTGGATGGCGTCGTGCGCCTTGAGTTGTCGCAGCACCTCATGACCATCCATGCCCGGCATCATCACGTCCAGCAAGATCAGATCGATCTGAGGATCGGCCCGGACCCGTTGCAGGGCTTGCTCACCGTTCTTGGCGAGGATCACCTCATGATGCTGTTCCAAGAGCTCAGACAAGAGCTCGCGGTTGATGCGCTCATCATCGACGATGAGGATACGGTGTTTCTCCTCGACGATCATCCGTTTCTCTCCTCGAGCTGGCGACGCAGCGCCACGACCTTCTGGGCGGCGTCCTCGAATTCCCCATCCTCGATGGCCTCGCAGAGGTCGTCGAGCGCAGCGTCAAGCCCCAGGGCAGACAATGCCGGTCGCAGCTCATCCACCAAGTGCTCCGCCTTGGAGCTGCCGTTTTCCAGCATCGTTGTCAACTGCGCGAGCTGCCGCGATACCTCTTGCACATCGGCGTTGCCCGCTGGCGCGGTCCCAGATTCACCGGGATCAGTAGCTCGCGAAAAGAACCTGTTCAGACCCTCACAGAGCCGCTGAAGCGCCTGCTCATAGGCCGGCAGCGCCGCCTGAGCCGCCGTCTCGTCCTGCTGCCGCAACGCGTCTTCGATTGCGCCCGCAGTGCTTGACAGCGAGGCGGCCCCAAGCGAAGCAGAGACCCCCTTCAAGGAACGCGGTCCGCTCGGCCTCCTGGAAACACCCCGCCGTCAAGTCCGCGGCGATCCGTTCAGCGGCATCGGCATTCTGATGCAAGAAGGCGTCGAGCAGTGTCCGATACAGTCGCACGGCACCGCCGCTGCGGTAGAGCCCCAGCTCGGTATCGAGGCCCTCGATCTCAGGCAACGCTAGGACAGCGCGATCCTGGTCGGCATCCTGCTTGATACGTCGTGGTGCGGCCTCCCTGAGGCGGGCCGGGAGCCAGCGCAGGAGGATCTCCGCGAGCGCCGCCGGATCGATCGGCTTGGTCAGATGATCGTTCATCCCGGCCTCCAGGCTGCGTTCCCGGTCGCCAGCCATGGCGTGCGCCGTCATGGCGACGATGGGGAGCTCACTGAAACCCAGGGCGCGGATGCGCCGCGTCGCCTCGAGTCCATCCAGCTCCGGCATCTGTACGTCCATGAGGATCAATTCATAACCTCCCGCGCGCGCCTTCTCCACGCCTTGCAGGCCATTGTCGGCCAGGTCGACGATCAGACCCACTTGCTCGAGGAGCTCAGTCGCCACCTGCTGGTTGATCGCGTTGTCCTCTACCAGCAGCACCTTGGCCCCCCGGATGCCCGCGAGCCGCCCTGCCGATCGATCCTGCGCCTGATCTGTAGGCTGATCGGGGGGCTGATCCAGGTTACCGCCAAGGTCGAACAGGTTCAGCAGGCTGTCGAACAGTAAGGATTGACTGATGGGTTTGCTCAGGAAGCCATCGATCCCAACCTGCTCGGCCTGCTGAATGATGGCCTCGCGCCCATAGGCCGTCACCATCAGGATCGCGGGCGTGGCGCCGATTCGGCGGTCTTGCTTGATGCGGCGGGTGGTCTCGAGGCCATCCATGCCTGGCATCTTCAGGTCCATGAGCACGACGCCATAGGGCGTCTCGCCGGCGCGCGAGCGTTGTTGGAGCATGGCGATCGCAGAGGCGCCCGATTCCGCCGTCTCCACGGTTGAGAAACAGGCTCCCAGCATGGTGCTCAGGACATCGCGGGCTGTGGCATTATCATCGACCACCAGCACCGGCTTGTCCCGCAGCGCGGCCGAGACCAGGGGCCGGGATTGATGCTCGGGCGCCTGGGTACCGAAAGGCATCTCGAACGAGAAGACGCTGCCTTGGCCGGGGGTGCTCTCGACCCGCAATTCGCCGTCCATCATCTCGACCAGTTGTTTCGCAATCGCGAGCCCGAGACCGGTGCCACCGTAGCGCCGGGTGATGCTGCCATCGACCTGGTAGAACGAGTCGAACAGCCCGGCCATCTGCTCGGTGCTCATGCCGATGCCGGTATCATGGACCGCGAAACCAATCCGCACCCTGTCTTGCTCACTTGCCAGCAGTCGGATGCGGATGAGCACCTCGCCCCGGTCAGTGAATTTGACGGCGTTGATCGCCAGATTGACCAGCACTTGCCCGAGGCGAAGCGGATCGCCGATGAGCTGGTGCGGGACGTCCGGGTCGAGCGACAGCAATACCTCAAGGCCCTTGTCCTCGGCGCGCAGCGTGATGACATTGATGAGGTCGTCGAGCACATCCTGAAGATCGAACGCGATCTTTTCCAGCGTCAGCTTGCCGGCCTCGATCTTGGAGAAATCCAGAATATCGTTGATGATGGCCAGCAGGGCTTGAGAGGAGCTGCGTATCTTGCGCAGGTAATCGCGTTGCTTGGGATCGAGATCGGTCCTCAGCGCCAGATGGGCGAGTCCGATCACGGCATTCATCGGGGTGCGAATCTCATGGCTCATGCGTGCCAGGAAATCGCTCTTCGCCGCGGCGGCTGCCTCTGCTTCCTGTCTCGCCTTGAGCATCGCCTCCTCGACCTGCTTGCGATCGGTGATATCGCGCCAGACCGCATGCAGCAAATCCTTTCCCTCCACCCTAATGCGGGTGAGCCGCACATCGATCCAGATGGGCGCGCCATCGGCCTTGAGGTAGACCCACTCGAAGCGGTGGGAGCCCCGCTCCACGGCGATGCGCATCATCGCCTCGGACTTCTCCCGGGACGGGTGGCCATCCGGCTGCGTGGGTGGCGATAGCCGCTCGGGGTGGCTGTGCACCAAGGCGCTTGCGTCCTCGTAGCCGAGGATCGCCGTAGCGGCTGCATTGCACTCGACGTACTCCCCTCCCTCGAGGATCAGCACACCGTCGGCGCTCTGCTCGAACAGCGATCGATAGGTGCGCTGGCTCTTTTCCAACGCTCGGGTGCGCTCGGCGACCTCTTGGCGCAGGCTATCGCGGTGGCGTTTGATCTCCACGGCCATCGCCTCGAAGTTGTCGATCAGCGTATCGATCTCGAGGATGCGACTCGGTGGCGCCAGCGCATGACGCTCAATATCGGTGGTGCTCGCTGCCAGCTGGCGAATCGGCGCCGCGAGCGCCTCGGCCACGCTGCGACTCTTGCGCGAGATGAGAATGAAGCCGAATGGCAACAACAGCAACAGGGCGCCTCCAAAGAGCATACCGAGCTGCAACATCAAGGCTCGGGCCTGATCGGCGGGGGCGACGACTTTGGCTTCATCGATCAGAAAGAATAGGCGCCAGCCGGTCTCGGCGATCTCCTGCTGACCGACCAGAAAGCGCCGGCCGAGGTGCTCGAAATGGCCTTCGGACTGGCTCTGAGCAAAGAGGGGGGCGAACTGGGCGGCGATGTCCGCGCTCGGATGGCCGAGCAGGTTGTGCTCCATCGGTTTGAGGACCTCCTCGGTGATCCCGCGACCGGTTTCTCCCGCTTGCAGCTGCGCCATCTCGAACAGCGGTTCCAGGGTCGGCACCATAGAGAGGATCATGCCGTCGCTATTGGTCAGGAAGACCTCGCCACCCCAGGGGAGATCGATATCGAGGAGCCGCGCGGTGAGGGTCGTGATCAGGACATCCAAGCCGACGACGGCGGCGAAGCTGTCGCCACGATAAATCGGTGCGATGCGCGAGATGATCCAACCTCGGAGCGCTGGGTCCAGGTAAGCGGAGCTCCAGCGTGCGTCGCGCTCAGGGTTATGAGCCGGATCGGCCTCGTAGAAGAAATTGAAGTTTTGCGGCTGCCAGCCGGCGTTGAGAATTGTGTTGAGCTGCACAAAGGGGTAGTAGCGCACCAGCGCATCCGGTTG
>NZ_JBUDPI010000097.1:0-10762 GCF_054919635.1 Halochromatium sp.
TAGCGCTCGCTTGATAGTGACTCTGGGCTCTTTGGCCTTTGGCCGACCCAGTCCAGAAAACCTTGTGGGTTTCGCATGGCACCGACCTGCCCACCCTCTCTGGTGATCAGGCAGACGGATCGCGTATAGTTCCGCCCTTTCCGCGACCCGAGTCAGGGCCTTAGGCCACAACGACTGGGCTTGTGCACTATCGAGGACTCGCTGTGAGGCTGACGATCGACGAATTTCGCCACTGGCAGCACCGGTGCGTCACGCTGCTGGGGATGTCTGGGGTCGGCAAGACCTATCTATCCGGTCTGCTGCGGCGGAGCGACTGGTTCCACTACTCCGGCGATTATCGGATCGGGACCCGTTATCTCGATGAGCCGATCCTCGATCTGATCAAGCTGCAGGCGATGCAGGTGCCCTTCCTTCGCGATCTACTGCGTCGGGATTGGGTTGCTTTCCAGAACAAGATCCAGGTGGACGATCTGGGACCCGTGCTGAGCTTCGTCGGGCAGCTTGGCGATCCGGACAAGGGCGGTCTGTCGTTACCGGAGTTCAACCGGCGCCAGGCCCTATATCGCGATGCCGAGATCCGTGCGATGCAGGATGTGCCCGAGTTCATTCGCAAGGCGCGCGAGATCTACGGCTACAGTCATTTCGTCAACGATGTCGGCGGTAGCCTCTGCGAGCTCGAGGAACCCTCGGTGATCGAACTGCTGGCCCAGCACAGCCTGATCCTCTATATCCGCGTCCCACAGGCCGATGAGGTCAAGCTGATCCGCCGCGCCCAGGCCGACCCAAAGCCGCTCTACTTTCGGCCCGCCTTCATCAAGGCTGCGGTCAAGGACTATCTGGCCGAGCGGGGGCTTGATTATGTGGCCGACATCGACCCCAACGATTTCACGCGCTGGGTCTTCCCAAGATTGTTCCATTCCCGCGTGCCGCGCTACGAGGCTATCGCTCGACCCTTTGGCTACACGGTCGAGTCAACCGAGGTGGCAGCGGTGCGCGACGAGCAGGATTTTCTGGCCTTGATCGAGGTTGCGATCGCGCGAACGCCGCTATTGGCTCCGGACCAAGAGGCCGAGGCCCTGACCGGTCTTGAGACCGGGGAGGACTGACCCGATGCCCATCGTTGCCCATAACAACCTGCCGACCTTCGATCGCCTGCGCAGCGAAGGGCAAAACATTCTCGAATCCGACTGGGCGATCCATCAGGATATCCGCGAGCTGCATGTCGGTCTGCTCAACATGATGCCGGATGCGGCCTTGGCCGCCACTGAGCGGCAGTTTTTCAGGCTGGTCGGGCAGAGCAATCAGATCGCTCAATTCTATGTGCATCCGTTCTCGCTGCCTGGACTGCCTCGCGGTGAAAAGGCGCGGGCGCATATCGAGCGCTACTACCAGCCGTTCGAGGCGGTGCGCGAGCAGGGCCTGGATGCGCTGATCATCACCGGCGCCAATGTCAGCGGCTCGGACCTGACGCAGCAGCCGTTCTGGTCGCCGTTGATCGAGGTCGTCGACTGGGCCTTCGAGCATGTCACCTCGACCCTCTGCTCCTGTCTCGCCACACATGCGGTGATGCAGTTTCGTTACGGTCAACGGCGTCAGCCGCTGCCGTCAAAGCGCTGGGGGGTGTTCACACATCGCGTGAGCGGTCAGCCACACCTGCTGGTGGAAGGGACCAACACGCTGTTCGACGTACCGCATTCACGCTTCAATGATGTCAGCCGGGAGCAGTTCGAGGCGGCTGGTGCGCGGGTGCTGGTTGCGAGCGATGAGGCTGGCGTTCATCTGGCGACCAGCCCGGACGGGCTGCGCATCGTGATGTTCCAAGGCCATCCGGAGTACGACACCATCTCCTTGCTCAAGGAATACAAGCGCGAGGTTGAGCGCTTCGCGAGTGGTGCGCGCAGCGACTATCCGCCCTTTCCGGACAACGTGTTCTCACGTAAGGCGGCGGCCGTGCTCGACGAGCATCGCCACATGTTGCAGCGAGCCCTGGACCGCGGCCGTGAGCCGCCGCCCTTTCCCGAGGCTCGGATTGCGGAGGGACTCGATAACACTTGGCGCGACACCGCCGAGGGCGTGGTCGGGAACTGGCTTGGGCTGATCTATCGCGTTACCCATAACGACCGTCGCATCCCCTTCATGGACTGGGTCGATCCCGATGATCCACTGCGCATGCTGATGCGCTCCTGAAGCCGGCTTTGATCGGGGCTTGATCGGGCGCGTCCTGATTCCGGTAGCAGCTCAAGCAGCCTCGCGACAGCGGCCTTTTGAGTCGTTCTGTTGCCCTCGATTCGCACGATTTGCGTCATCAGCATGATCAGCAATGCCGATCACAGGCCGAAGCTCTGCGCTAGTTGTTGCGCGCTCGCATCTGTGTGGCATATTTAATACATTCTGGTGGGCAGAGAAGGGGTGCTGAAAATGCGCATAGGTCCACACTTTTTTCCTCAAACAACAGTTAGACTTTCCCTTGTCAAGTAGCAATTACGCTCCTAGACTATGGGGTAAGAGATCGCCGGACGCACTTTTGCGACATGCGCGATTTTGACGTTCGGGAAATCCCGAACGGCGCGGTTATCCCATGTCGCCGATCGATTTTCCGGATGACTCACCAAATTCAGTAGGTTGAAAGATGTTTGACGAAAAAGAACAGGTAATCCGCTACAAGTGGGACGCTTGGACAGGTTCCGGCTACCGGCTGCGTTACGACGCCGCGGACCGTGCGCACAGCTATCATGTTGAGGACTGCAGCAACCATGTCGTGATGGACGACTACGGCTGCACCGATCTCGACGAGGCCCTACTGGTGCTGAACCGCTTCTTCAGCATCGACGAGTCGGCTGAGCGCAGCCGGATTGTCGGCTGGCTACCGAAGCAGCGGCTGCAATAGCAGTCTGGTCAGCAGTGGGCTGATCGTCGCGCAGCGCCTACCGTCCGGTGCGACACCGCTCCATGCTGTCGTCCGAGTCTTGGTGGCAGGCCCTGCGATCTGATGCTGACTGCTGAATCTGACGCCCGCGGAGGCGGATGCAGCGCGATCAAGGCCGCTTAGAGCGGCCTTTCCTTCTAGAGCCCTAGCTTCCCAATGCCTCCAAATCCCGGTCGCGCATGCCGATCAGATAGAGGATGCCGTCGAGGCCGACGGTGGCGATGGAATGGCGGGCCTGCTCCTTGACGAGCGGCTTGGCGTGGAAGGCGATGCCGAGGCCGGCGATCGAGAGCATGGGGAGGTCGTTGGCGCCGTCGCCGACGGCAATGACCTGCTCGAGACGAATGCCTTCGCTCCTGGCGATCTCACGCAGCAGCTCGGCCTTGCGCTGGCCATCGACGATCTGGCCGGTGACGCGGCCGGTGAGTCGGCCGTTCTCGAATTCGAGCTGGTTGGCGTGCACGTCGTCGATGCCGAGTCGACGTTGCAGATGCTCAGCGAAGTAGGTGAAGCCGCCGGAGAGGATGGCGACCCGGTAGCCGAGCTGCTTTAGGGCGCTGATGAGCCGCTCGGCACCGTCGGTGATCGGCAGCCGCTCGGCGATCTCGCTGAGGACGGACTCCTCAAGCCCTTCGAGCAGGGCCATGCGGCGGCGGAAGCTTTCACTGAAGTCGAGCTCGCCCTGCATCGCGCGCTCGGTGATCTCTGCGACCTGGCCGCCGACCCCGGCGGCAGCGGCCAGCTCGTCGATCACCTCGGTCTGGATCAGCGTTGAGTCCATGTCGAAGCAGACCAGGCGTCGGTTGCGGCGGAAGATGTCGTCTTCTTGGATGGCGATATCCACATCGAGCCGGCTGCCGAGCTCGAGGAAGCTGGCATGCAGCGCACCGACATCAGCAACCGGTCCCTTCAGCCAGAGCTGCACGCAGGCGGGGCGCTGGGGCTGGTTGGCGTTGGACCTCGCGTTGGTGCTCCCGCTCGCGTTGGCACTTGCACTCACACCGGCGCCAGCAAGGTCGACAGCAGCAGTCCGGCGCGAGATCCGGCCAGAGACACGGGAGATCTGCTCGATGTTGAGCTGGTTTGCGGTGACAACAGCGGCGACCTGGGCGATCTGCGCGGCGCTGATCTCGCGCCCGAGCAACGTCAGGATGTGGCGCGCCTGCCCTTGTTCGGCCACCCAGTCCTCGTAGGCATCCGCGGCCACCGGCGTGAAGCGGACATCGAGCCCGAGCTCGTGGGCGCAAAACAAGAGCTCCTTGAACGCTGGGCACCCGGCAGGTTCTTCGGGTAGCTCCACAAGGAGCCCCAGGGCTAGGGTGTTGTGGATGACCGACTGGCCGATATCCAGAACGGTCACGTCGTAGCGGGCTAATACCTGTGTCAGCGCCTTGGTGATGCCCGGCTTGTCGCGGCCGGAGATGTCGATTTGAACGATTTCGCGCATCGGTGTTGTTGTCTCTCGGTCTCGGCTTGGGCGGGTTTGAGCCGAAGCCGGCAACGGCTGTTTCTCGATGTACAGCTCGAATGAGCTGCCGAATCTGATCGCGTCAACGGCACTCTGTTAGGTCTTCTTAGAAGCTGCGCCCAGGGCGGCGGCTGCGAAGAGGGGCTACCAGGATGATCCTGCGGCTCGCGTCAGCGGATGGCTTACGGCTGCGCACGTCATCCGCATCTTTTCGTGTTTCCAGGCCTAGGTGCATGAATCAGGGACATCACCTCGGTGATCATCGGCTCTACAGCCTGTTGTGCCCTGTCGCTGAGGGTGTAGCAGGCATAACCCCAGTCTGAGCCACCGCCGGAGACCAGCCAGGCTTCGGGGGCGCGCTGATAGAGCGCCTCGCACCAGGCGAGAAGCTCCCGCGGGTCATGGAAGTGGGCCATGGTCGATAGGGCGCTTCGGTCAGGCGTGAGGCGCTGGCGTCGGACTTCACCAGGGGGCGTGTCGACGGCGGCATCGATGAAGACCACGCGCTCGGTGCGGGCAAGGTCGTCGACCAGCTCGGCGGTCAGGATGTGACGCGCCTGAATCTCGATCGCTTCTGCGGCCGTCTCGGTCTCTGCCGTTGACTGCGCGCTTAAGCGCTCCTGAAGCCGGTCAGCAACCAGCGGCCCAAGCGCGTCATCGCCGCGGATCGGGCTACCGTAGCCGATCACGAGTGCCCTCAATGGCGGTGATTCGCTGCCGGCGGTCGCCGCCGCGAATGACCGCGAGGGCTCGCCGCGGCCAGGGTCTTGCGCTTGAGCGGACTCAACCGCGGCTCGGCCACCACTCATGCGTCGCGCACCAGCCGATCGAGGACCCTGCCTGAGGCATCCTTCAGCTCGATGCTCAATGGCATCTGGCCGAAGGCGTGCGAGGCGCAGGAGAGGCAAGGATCGAAACAGCGGATCATCGCCTCGACCCGATTCAGCATCCCTTCAGACAGCTTGTTGCCATCGACATAGGCGTCGGCGACCTGCTTGATGCTCTGATTCATCGCGAGGTTGTTATGACCGGTGGCGATGATGAGATCGACCCAGGTGATCAGGCCGGCGTCGTCGATCTTGTAGTGATGCATCAGGGTGCCGCGTGGTGCCTCAGCGACGCCAATGCCGACGTCGCGGTTGCCGCGCGCATGGGCTCGCACCCGCGTGTCGAGAATGCTTGGGTCCTTGAGCAGCCGCTGCATCATCTCGATGGCGAAGATGATCTCGACCAGCCGCGCGTAATGGTAGTGGAAGCTCGAGCGTACCGGCCCGGAGTCTTCCTGGAGCATGTGGAACTCGGCGAGTGCGACATCAGCGAACGGTGTGCCACAGCTCTCCGCGTTGTTGAGCCGCGCCAGCGGGCCGACCCGGTAGATGCCGTTCGGATAGCCCATCGGCTTGTAGTAGGGGAACTTCATGTAGCTGAAGTCCTCGACCGCCTCGCCGATGATGCATGGGTAGTCAGACGGAGGCACCATGTCTTCGACGATTCGGCCCTGCGCGTCCTTGATGCGCAAGAAGCCATCGTAGTGCTCGAGCTGTCCCTTCGGCGAGACCAACGACAGGAACATGGTCGGCATGGTGCCGAAGTGCTCAGCTTCGTCTCTGAAGTTGGGCACCATGGTCTTGAACAGCCCATAGGTGTCCTTGGCGATGGTGAGCGCCTCCGGCAGCATCTGCAGCATGGCTTCGCGCTTCGCGCTGTCGAGTGGCTCGTTGACGCCGCCTGGCACGACCCAGGTCGGGTGGATCTTCTTGCCGCCGAGCATCTCGATGATGGTTTGGCCGATCTGACGCAGCTTAATACCTTGCTTGGCGAGCTCTGGGTCCTTCGCCATGACGCCGAAGATGTTGCGCTCTCCCGGGTCCGAGTCCCAGCCGAGCAGCAGATCGGGCGAGGAGAGATGGAAGAACGACAGCGCGTGGGACTGAAGCAGCTGCGCCAAGTTCATGATCCGGCGCAGCTTCTCTGCTGTCGGCGGGATGGTCACGGCGAGCAGGTCATCGCAGGCCTTGTTGGAGGCGAGCAAGTGGCTGACCGGGCAGATACCACAGGTGCGGGCGGTCAGTGCTGGCATCTCGCGGTAGGGGCGGCCCTCGCAGAACTTCTCGAAGCCACGGAATTGGGTGAGATGGAACTTGGCGTCCTCGACCTCACCGCTGTCGGCGAGCTGCAGTGAGATGCGGGCATGGCCTTCGATGCGAGTGACCGGGTCGATGCTGATGGTTCGGCTCATGGTCGCGTAGTCCGGGGCGTGAGGCGTTGATGGTAGAGGCGTTGATGCACAATTCAGTCGGATACGCGATCGGCCGGGCCTTCGCGTGATCCTTTTGCGCGATCCCTTCGCGTGAATCCTTAGCGTGATTTGGCCAGATACGCATTGCGAGCTCGTCCTGTGAGCAGCTCCTCGACTTCGCAGCCGCTCATATCTGAGTCAGCTAGGCGCCGAACTGGGTCATGCTCAGCGGATCAGGGGTTCGACCTGCGATCAATTCGCTCAGTACGTAGTAGATGACATCAGCTCTAGGCGGGCAGCCCGGAATGAAGACGTCGACGTCGACGACGCCATGCACAGGCTTGACCGTTTCCAACAGTGCCGGGACCCCGTTTGTCGGGATCTGCTGATTCACGTTGACATTTTCGAGATAGGCGCGCTCATAAACGCTCTCGAGCTTGAACGGATTGCGCATGGCCGGCACATTGCCGTTGACGGCGCAGTCGCCCAAGCTGACCAGTAGATCGCAATGCTCGCGAAACAGCTGCGCCTTGTGCAGGTCTTCTTCGTTGCTGATCGAGCCCTCGATGATGCCGATATCGACCTGGTCCGGGAGCGCTTTGGCATCGACAAAGGGGCTGTAGACGACGTCGAGTCTCTGTGCGAGGTCCACCAGCCGCTCATCCATGTCGAGAAACGACATATGACAGCCAGAGCAGCCATCGAGCCAGATCGTAGCAACGGTGATCTTAGCCTCGCCGGCATGCTGGTTTGGCGGCGGCTGTGTGGCAACTTCGGACTGGGCGCTCATCGTGCGGACCTCCGGCGAGCAAGAATCGGCAGGAAGTGCTGATCTTTGACCATTTCTCCGACCGAAGTGCCCTGCTTGACCAAGGCGCCGGTCGGGCAGACCTGCACACACTTGCCGCAGCTGGTACAGGTGTCGCTCTCGCCCCAGGGCTTGGCGAGATCGGTGATCACCTGACAGTCGCTGCCACGACCCATGACGTCCCAGGTATGTGCCCCTTCGATCTCATCGCAGACGCGCACGCAGCGGGTGCAGAGCACGCAGCGATTGTGGTCGACGCGGAACATCTCATGGGTGCTGTCGACCGCGTAGCCGCTATTACGGTAAGGCATGCGCACATGGTCGACGCCGCAGGTCTTGGCTAGCCATTGCAGCTCGCAGTGGCCGTTGGAGACGCAGACCGAGCAGATGTGATTGCGCTCGGCAAAGAGGAGCTCGACGAGCGTACGCCGATAGCGTTGGAGCTTCTCCGAGTTGGTGGTGATCTCCATGCCCTCGGCAACACGCGTGGCGCAGGCCGCGAGCAGGCGATTCTGACCGGCAACCTCGACCATACAGAGTCGACAGGCGCCGACCACCGAGAGTCCCTCCATCCAGCACAGGCTAGGGATGGGGATCTTGTTCTCCCGGCAGACTTCGATGATGGTCTCGTCTTCGCGCGCCGACAGGTCTTGACCGTCGATGCGCAGCGTGACGACTCGAACACTCGGTTGCGTGGCGATGATTGGCATCGGTCTTCTCGTATCAGGCGAGGAGGTGGCGTGTTGCGTTTGGCCTAGTGCATCACTAGGGCCCGACGATACACGACCGATGCGACGGGCGCATGTCTGTTTGCGCCCTATCCAGTTCTGAAACGGTTTAGCCCCGAAACGAGCAAGCTTAGGCGATGGCTGTCAAAGCTCAGCGCAACCGCGCAGGATCTAGCAAGACGGTATGCGTGCTTGCAGGAAAGGGGTCGCTTTCAGACCCTGGTTGCGGCTTTCGGTCTCCGTTGCCAACCGAAGCAGCGGGTCAGCGCCGACTGAGCTTGCTCTTGAGCAAGGCGCCGAACTCGGTCACCGCAAACCAGAGCACGCCGCACCAGATCATCACCCAAGGAACAACACGCCAGATCTCGGGCTCTGCCTCGGCCTCAGCGGTGGGTGGAAGCAGATACTTCAAGCCCATGCCGAGCACCATGCCGCCCCAGAACAGGATTCCCGCGACTGGAACCGGGCGCCCAGCGATACGAATCCTGAAAGGCTCGACCGTCTCGTGCTTGCTTGCGGCGGTGTCGGTCTCCGTCGTGGGTGATGATGCGGCTGCGGACTCCTGCGCGTGCAGGCTGTGGCTATCTCCCAGCACGGCAGCATTCGCGGGTGCTGCTGCAGCAGTGGCAGCTGCGCCGGGCGCGCTAGCTGGGATAGCAATGGGCACGCCGCATTGCGGACAGGTGGGGGCGCGGTCTGAGACCTGCCGCCCGCATTCCGGACAATCGATCAAGGCCATGCTCTGAGCTCTTATGGTGTTGCCCGCCGAGCGGGCTTTGGGTCGCAGTCGGTCAGGGCTTTCGGTGTTGCGGCGAACAGCGCAACCTGATCAGAAGCCCTGCAATTCATCTGGTATCAAAGCAAGTCATTGTCGAGCATTCAAGATTCGGGCTCGGCATTCTATTGCTCGGGCTCAATGATCAGCGTGATAGTGCCGCTGAGCGGCTCGGCCAGCGGCGCTTCGGGTCGCCTGGCTCGATCTCCACGACGCTGAGCCAGCCAGACGCCTGTGGGCTAGACAGCTGCCTTGCTGGCCAGCCTTGGGTTGTCCTCCTTGATGGTGTGCGGGGCTGCGCTACCGAGGTCCTGCGGCCCACAATCCTGCTCGACCCATGATTATGCCCTGGGCCCTATTAGCCGGGGTCGGTCTGCTGAGGGCTGGTCGGTGCGGCCGCGTCCTCAGGGCGCTGGTCTGCCTGCTCGAGGCGTTCTAAGAGCCGGCCGAGCGAGCGGATTGAGGGTTGTCGCTGCTCGGCGAGGGCGGTTCGGTCGATCTCGTCGAGGAGTCTGGTTAGGGTGCCCGGGTCGCGTGGGCAGCGACTCAGGATGTAGCTGATCATCGCTTCGCCGAGTCGCAGTCCACGTTGCGCGGCCCCGATGCGGAGCAGCTCGGCGCGGCCGTTGTCGCTCAAGGGCTTCAGCGTATAGCTAGGACCAGCGGCGAGGCGCGATGTGAGATCGCGGAGCCTGAGGCCGAGTCGGCCGGTTGGCTGGCGGGCTGCCACGAGCAGTCGCCGCCCCGCATCACGGGCCCGATTGTAGAGATTGAACAGCGCTCGCTCCCAGGCCGGGCTGCCCGCGATCGCCTGCAAGGCGTCGAGCAGGATCGCATCGCGCTGCTCGAGGTCATCGAGGACATCTGGCGTCAGGCTTGGCGTATCCAACGGCAGATAGACGACGCCCAGTCCGCGCTGGCGCACCTCACCGGCGGCGCAAACAAGCAGCTGTGACTTACCGCTCGATGCTGCGCCGTGGATGTAGAGGTAGCGCTCGCCACTGCCATCGGCCCATTGTCGAACTGCGGCGACTGCAGCCGCATTGCCGTGGGCAATAAAGCCATCCAGGCCTCCTGGCTCTGGCTGGCGCAGTGCGAGCGGTAGCTGCGGAGGATGCCGCTCGTGCACCGGAGGATCAGCGGTTTAGCGCGAGGGCTATGGTCGCCAGTCGGCGACCCAGCGCTTGGCAGAGGTCGCGCTCGATCTCGCTCAGCGGTTGATCATTATTGATGCCGGCGACGTGCGATGGCCCGTAGGGCGTTCCGCCAGCCTGGGTGTGGATCAGGCCAGTCTCGCTGTACGGGAGCCCCATCAGCAGCATCCCGTGGTGCATCAGCGGCAGCATCATCGAGAGCAGCGTCGTCTCTTGCCCCCCGTGCAGGCTCGAGGTGGAGGTGAAGACACCAGCCGGCTTACCGACGAGGGTGCCCGAGAGCCAGAGTGAGGAGGTGCCGTCGAGGAAATACTTGAGTGCCGCTGCCATGTTGCCGAAGCGCGTTGGGCTCCCGAGCGCCAGCGCGCTGCACTCCCGCAGGTCGTCGAGCTCGGCATAGGGAGCCCCAGACTCTGGGATTGGGTCTGCGGTTGCCTCGCAAACGGTCGAGACCGGCGGCACAGTGCGCAACCGTGCCTCTAAGCCAGCCTCCTCCGATCCGCGCGCGACCTGTCGCGCCATCTCGGCGGTTGCTCCGTAACGGCTGTAGTAGAGGACGAGCAGGTAAGGCATCAATCAAGTCTCTTGGAATCAGCGGAGCGAAAAGAGGTTAGAGTCTTAAGGATATCATGGGGCATGGCCCAGTCGGTCCCCAGCCGGTCCC
>NZ_JBUDPI010000098.1:0-10751 GCF_054919635.1 Halochromatium sp.
ACCCTGCTGATCAAGTGCCGGCGAGCGGTTGAGGCAGCGGGGGCCGACCGCTTGATCATGGCCGGTGGGGTCAGCGCTAATCGGCGGCTGCGGGCGTGCATGGACGAGCAGATGAGCGCGCGTGGGGTTGCTGTGTTCTATCCGCGGGCTGAGCTCTGCACCGATAACGGTGCCATGATTGCTCTGGCGGGACATGAGCGCTTGGTAGCTGGTCAACAGGAGGCCTTGGCCTTCGGTGCGCGGCCGCGCTGGGCGCTCGATGAGCTGCCACCGCTCTCAGGCTAATGCAGCGGGCGGAGCGCCACATCGGAACATGAAACGGGGCGGAGGTTTGGGGTGACGCCAGGAGGCACAGCTTTGGGTCCTATTGGCTCACTTACTACAAGCGCGCTGTTTCACGGGAACGGAGCTAATCCAGGCTGGCTAATCCAGGCAGTTGAGTGTTCTTGGTCGCTCGCGCTCAGGATGGATCGATCTCGGTCTGGCTGACGGTCTCCTGCGAGCCGATGTGGCCTTCGGTTCCCGAGAGCAGATTGCGAATGTTGCTGCGATGACGCCAGAACAGGATTAGGCTCATCAGCGTCTGCATCCCAACTAAAATACCGGTCCCGCTGTCGGCGTGCAGTGGCCAGAGCAGCCAGACGAACAGCGGCGCAGCGGCCATGGAGACCAGCGCCGAGGCCGACGAGACCTTGAGCACCTTAGCGACGAAGAGCCAGAGGGCGGCGACGGCGGCGCCGATTGGCAGGAACAATCCGAACTGCACGCCGAGCGCGGTGGCCACACCCTTACCGCCCTTGAACCCGAAGAAGACCGGGTAGAGGTGGCCGAGAAAGGCGGCGAGCGCGACGGCGGCGAGGAGCCAGGCATTCGTGTCGACCAGGCCGATGGCGCCAAGCAGATGGGCGGCGAACATGGGCAGAAAGCCTTTCAGACTGTCGCCGAACAGGGTAATCGCGGCGGCCTTGCGTGCCTTGGGTCCCCCAATGCGTAGCACATTGGTTGCGCCGGGGTTGCCTGAGCCCAGGCTGCGGGGGTCAGGCAGGCCCATGATATTGCAGACGATGATCGCGCTCGAGATCGAGCCGAGCAGGTAGGCGCAGGCGATCAGCGCAAGGTTGGAGAAGAGTAGTGCGTCCATGGAGCGGCATTTGACGGTTTAGACAGGGGTGCGGTCAAGCATTGCGTTGGTCGCGTCGACAGTCTGCCTGGCCTGATGGGTTGCAAATGCTGGTGACGGCGCCAGAATGCCTGCCAGCGAAGGCTCTGCTTCGGGCAGCGCATGCAACAGGGGGCGAGAGGCATGGATATCGTGTTCATCAAAGGGCTGCGCATCGAGACCGTTATCGGCATCTACGAATGGGAGAAGACGATGCGCCAGCCCGTCGTGCTTGACATCGAGATGGGCACCGACGTGCGTCGCGGTGCCGCGAGCGACCGGATCGACGAGGCGTTGGATTACAAGGCGGTCTCGAAACGGCTCAAGCAGTTCGTCGCCGATTCCCGGTTTGAGCTCGTCGAGACCCTTGCTGAGCGCTGTGCAGCGATCATCCTCGATGAGTTCTCGGTGCCTTGGGTGCGTCTGACCTTGAATAAGGTCGGCGCGGTGAGCGATGCCGAGGGTGTGGGAGTCATCATCGAGCGGAGGCCTTCATCGGATGCGATGGACTCCAGCGTCGATGCGGCGAACGATAGTGCTGGGTCGACGAATGCTGGGTCGACGAGCGCTGGCTTGACGAATTCAGGCGCGGTCGACTCAGGCGCGACGAATGTCGAGCGCGGCTAGGTAGGCTAAAATGAGGGTGCGGGTAAACTGGGAGCATGTGCCGGTGATGGCTGCTGCTGAAGGGCACCCGATCGATGCCGCTGGCTCAGTGCGCCGCTGCTGGATCAGCCTGGGTAGCAATCTCGAGCGTGAGACATCAATCCGGGGAGGGATTCAGGGGCTGCGCCAGGCCTTCGGCGCACTGATCTTGTCGCCGGTCTACGAGACCGAGGCGGAGGGCTTCGATGGTCAGCCGTTCCTGAATCTGGTCGCTGGTATCGAGACAGCGCTGAAGGTGGGTGAGATTCGGGCCGTCCTGCGCCGCATCGAGGCCGAGCATGGCCGCGAGCGTGGTGGCGAGCGCTTTGCGCCGCGCACGCTCGATCTCGACCTACTGACCTATGGCGACTGCGCCGGTGAGATCGACGGCTATCTGATCCCCCGCGACGAGATCCTGCGCTATGCCTTTGTGCTCTGTCCGCTGGCCGATGTAGCGCCCGACGAGCGGCATCCGACCGATGGGCGCCGCTATGCCGAGCTGTGGCGTCAGCTTCTGGCGCGTCTTCGCGATGAGCGTTCTGCTCAGCCCAGAGTGATCTTGCCGCGCGCCCCCTTAAGCGAGACGGCCAGCGACTGGCTTCCGCTGCGGCGGTATGCGTTGGATCTCAGCGAGCCTTAACTGCGGATTCGATTGAATCGCTGTGAGTCAGCGCGAAGCCTGGATTAGACGGTCCGCAGCCGCTCCAGCCGCAACCGATGCCGACCATCGAACAACCGCCGGGCACCGATCCAGACCGCCGCAACGCTGCCGAGTCCGGTGCCGCCGGCGATCAGGAACATGATCAGCAGCTGATACTTGGCCGCCTCCATCGGCGGACTGCCGGCCAGGATCTGGCCGGTCATCATGCCGGGCAGACTGACCAGGCCGGCGGTGGCCATGGCGTTGGTGATCGGGATCAGGCCGGCGCGCAGCGCCTCGCGACGGATGTCAGCGATCGCCTCGCTCCAGGTTGCGCCGAGCAGCAGCCGCGCCTCGATGCGATTGCGGGCTTCCCAGGCCTGCCGTGTGAGGCCGTCCAGTGCCACCGCGATGCCGTTCATGGTGTTGCCAAGCAGCATGCCGAGCAGCGGGATCAAGTATTGCGGCTGATACCAGGGGGTTACGCCAACGATGACCGTGAGCGCCAGCACTGTCACGCTGAACGAGGACAGGAACATCGAGAGCGCGCCGATGCCGTAGCCCCAGACGCCGCGGAAGCGCCGCCGCTGTCGTGCCATCACCTCCCAGCCGGCGACCGAGAGCATCATCAGTGCAAGTAGTCCGATGAAGACGGGATCGGTGGTGTTGAACAGCGCCTTCAACACCAGTCCAAGCAGCACCAGCTGCACCGCGCTGCGCGCGGCGGCGATCAGGATGCGCCGTTCGATACCGAGGTGCAGGCGCCAGGAGAGCGCGGCGAGCAGCAGTACCAGACCAGCCGCGAGCGCCAGGTCGAACGGACTCAGGGAGATCAAGTCCATGCGCGGGAGACCTCGGCGGATTCACGTGGTGGGTCGGGCTGCTCCGGTATGAGGCGGCCGCTGTCGATGACGACGCAGCGTCCGCCCGCGGCTCGCGCCAGACGCCGGCGCTGATCGGGATCGTGGCTCACCCAGAGGACGGCCGCGCGCTCGGTCCGACGGTAAGTCTCGATGACGTGCTCGGCCTGCTGACGATTGGTTGGGTCCAGATTAGCGGTGGCCTCGTCCAGCAACAGCGCCTGTGGGCGATTATGCAGCAGGCGCGCCAGTGCCAGGCGTTGGCGCTCGCCGGTCGAGAGCCGCTGTACGTCCCAGTCGAGCACATCGGCCCCGAAACCGAGCTGCCCGAGCAGGTCCAGCAATGGCCGGCCCTCGGCTCGGCGATGCTCGGCCTGTGCGCTAGCGCTTGCAGTCTTGGGATCAGCGCCCTCGCCAGCGGCTGGTCCAACGGATGCTGTCGCCGCGGACGCCGCGAAATGCGGGCCAACACGATCGGCCCACCAGCCGCTTTCGGCTGGCAGAAGGCCGACGCGCTGACGCCACTGCGGTGCTTGGATGCGCGAGCGCGGCTGGTCGTCGAGCAGCACCTCGCCCTGATTCGGGTCGAGGTCGGCGATGGCGCGCAGCAGCAGGCTCTTGCCCGAGCCCGAGGGGCCTGAGATGAAGAGCAGTTCGCCAGCGTCGATGTGCAGATCGACCGGTGCAAGGATGCGTGGCTGCAACCCTGAGAGCGTTAACGCAGCCATCAGCGGCGCCGATAGATGAGGTCATGCACCTGATGGCCCAGGCGTTGACCGCGACGCTCGAACTTGGTGAGCGGCCGTTGCGGCGGGCGTGCGCTGAACTGACCCGGCCCAGCACAGTTCTCGAACAGCGCGTTGGCATCCTCGAGTATGGTCAGCATCCACTCGGCGTAAGGGGTCGAATCCGTGGCCAGGTGAAAGATCCCACCGGGGCGCAGTGCCTGGGCGACTGCAGCGACAAAGCTGGGCTGAACGATACGGCGCTTGTGATGGCGCTTCTTCGGCCAGGGGTCAGGAAAGAACAGCTGCACCCGATCCAGGCTGCCAGGGCGCAGGCCGGTCCCGAGCAGGGCTGTCGCATCAGTGCGCAGCACCCGCACATTGGACAGCCCCTGCTGCTCGAGCAAGAGCAACAGATGACCAACGCCGGGTCGGTGGACCTCGAGGCCGATGAAGCCATGCTCCGGTGCGGCCGCAGCCATGCTCGCCAGCGATTCGCCATTGCCGAAGCCGATCTCGAGCGTGATAGGAGCTGGGCTTGCCTGATCAGCGGCAAATAGCGCCTGTGGATCGAGCGTCTCGCCAGGCGCCCAGTCGACGCCAAAGCGCGGCCACAGCTCACGAAAGGCGCGCTCCTGGCCAGCCGTCAACCGCCCCTCGCGCAGCACGAAGCTGCGAACCGGGCGCGGTACCCGCTCGCGCGACGCGGCACTGGTTGGACCAGTAGCCGGGTCTGCTGTTGGATTGCCGGCCAGATTGGTCGCTAGACTGGCAGCTAGATTGGCAGCATCGCTCGCTGAGCTGACCATGGTCTCGGTAGGATGGTTCTCTGAGCCCGCTGCTGGCTCGGTCGCATTGCCGGCATCTGCATTATTGAGGTTCAAGGTCTTGCTCATCGCCTCATGTCAGCTCTCTCGAGTCGCGCGCTTGTGGGGGTCGCTTCAACTCAACCTCAACCCCAGGGCGTCGTGTAGGGGTGCATAGGCAGGGGTCATCGATTCTCAGCAACGAGCGTCCTCGCGACTTGGCCCAGCCGCTCGACAATGCTCAGAACGGCCGGGGTTTCTGAGTGGATGCTGTTGAGCAGGTCGGCAATCGTTTCCGAATCGGGATACTCATGGCCGACAGCATTGCGCAGACTGCGCTGCCGCTCCCAATCCGCGGTTGTTGTGACAATACCCTGCTTCTGCATCAGCGCGTGGAGTGCAAGAAAGCTCGCATCGGCCTTCGGCTCCAACTGCATACGCGCCAGCGCGCGCATCGCCGGGGCGAGCAGGTCCTGGCAACGCGCATAACGCACGGCCAGGGCATCGAGGCGCTCCTGATCGATTTGGCTCATCGCGCTCAGCCGGGCCGATGTCAGCGGGAAATGCCCCGCTAAATCGCTATGGGTATTGTGCAAGCGTGTCGCAGCTTGTCCCAACGCTTGCAGTGCTTCCTCTAACACTTGAGCACGCAGGCTCATAACCGTTGCCCCTCCGCCACCGCCTGGCGCATGAAGGCCGTCGGTGACCGGCGTCTCACCACGACGTCAACCGGTCGTTTCAGTCGCAGCTCCAACTCGTGACCACACGCCTGACGAGCGAGGAAGAGATTGTCCGCGGGCGGTACCGTCGGCTCGATATAGAGATCGCCATCACGACCGAAGGCGTGATCGTCAAGCGCCGAGCCAAATAAACAGATCGCACTGCCGCGCCCGAAGTGGGCCTCTACAGTGCTGCGAATCGCCTCGATTTCGCGGTTATTCAGTCTCATGCTGTCCCTCACTGGACCAGTATCTTCTTGCCATGCCCGAGCAGCCGTTCGATAGTTTGCTGAATCCCGATGAGCGCGGTTTGCAGCTTCGCCTCGGTCCCGATGCGGTTCGAGTCGACCCATCTCCATTTTCCATTGTTGCGCTGCCACCACCTTAAGAGTTATGACAGAGAAAACCGATCCTCGCGAAATGTGTGTACCACGAACAGGTTCCACAGCCGTCTTACCAGGAGCGCCATGATGTCCAATCATGCCGTGTCGTCATTCATCACTGTTGACGATTATCTGGCCGGCGAGGCCGAGTCGCCCATCAAGCACGAATATGTAGACGGCGAGGTCTTTGCGGTGGGCGGTGCCTCTGATGCGCATGTCACCATCGCGGCGACAAATTTGCCCGCTATCGCCTGCTCGATAGCCTGCAGGAACATGTCCTAATCGATTCGCGTCAGCAGGTGATCGAGGTCTTTCGTCGCCATGCCGATGGCTGGCTGCTGCAGCCAGTCGCCGAGGATGGCCGGCTGCAGCTGCAGACGCTGGATTGCGAGTGCACGATGGACGAGGTCTACGAGGATGTGACCCTGGAGCCGGTGATCGATGACCCAGACGGCGAGCCGATCAACACTCAGTAGACTACCCAGAAGACCGCCTAGAAGAAGGTCCCTTCAATCGGCGATGAGGCCGAGGCGAAGCGCTTTGCTGGCATGCGTCCAGCCAAGAAGGCCTCGCGCCCAGCCTCGATCCCCTTGCGCATCGCGCTGGCCATCAGCACCGGGTCCTTGGCTGCGGCGATTGCGGTGTTCATCAGCACGCCGTCGCAGCCGAGCTCCATCGCCACGGCGGCATCCGAGGCCGTGCCAACACCGGCATCGACCAGGATTGGTACGCTGGCATTTTCGACGATGGTGAGGATATTGAGCCGGTTGCGGATGCCGAGCCCAGAGCCGATGGGGGCCGCGAGTGGCATAACCGCACAGCAGCCGATGTCCTCAAGCTGCTTGGCGATGATCGGGTCATCGTTGGTATAGACCATCACATCAAAGCCATCGGCAACGAGCACCTTCGCGGCCTCGACGGTCTGCAGCACATCGGGGAACAGCGTCTTTTGATCGCCGAGCACCTCGAGCTTGACCAGCTTGTGGCCGTCGAGCAGCTCGCGCGCGAGCCGGCAGGTGCGCACGGCGCTGTCCACGTCGTAGCAGCCGGCGGTGTTGGGCAGGATGGTGTAGCGATCCGGCGGCAGCACCTCGAGGATATTTGGCTCGCCGGCGTTCTGGCCGATGTTGGTGCGGCGCACGGCGATGGTGACGATCTCAGCACCACTGGCCTCGATGGCCCGGGCGGTCTCGTCCATGTCCTTGTATTTGCCGGTGCCGACGAGGAGACGTGACTGGTAGTCGCGGCCGGCGATGGAGAAGCTGTCTGAGGCGGAGGTCGATACGGTCATTGGGAGGTTTGAGTCCAAAACGGTTTTGTCAGGGTAGTCTAAGGCGGTATGAGCTTTGACAGAAATCGCCTAAGGCGCTCGCTGGCCGCTAAGCGTTGATGTCAACGATGCTGTCGCTTACGTCCGATCGCCGACGCTGTGGCGACGAGCGTGGGCAATAGCGAGACAGTACGACAGCACGATAGCAGGACAGCATTGGCTTACAGTGGTGAGACGATAGCCGATCAGGTTGGTTCGCGGCGCTGAGGAATCTCAGCTTTAGCACCGCACGCATCCATCTTGGCGTTGGCTCCGCTGGCTGAGTGGTCTAGCCGCCGGCCCGCCAGGAAACATCAGCCAGGAAGCGTTCAAGCGTTCAGCGGAATCTCGGCACCTCAGCCGCCACCGACGGCATGGATGATCTCCACTGAATCTCCCGACCTGAGCTCATGCTCACCGAAGCGACTACGTGGCACCAGCTCGCGGTTGACTTCAACGGCCAGCCGACGGTCGGTGAGGCCAAGGTGGTCGATCAGGTCGGACATGTGCATCGCGTCCGGGATGGTCGTTGGGGTGCCATTGACCTGTATTTGCATCCTTAGAAAACTCCTGATAACGAACAATCGTGATGATGAAGGGGGTGATACCGCGCGAGATCCGGATTGGTGGGCAACGGGTTTTTTCACTAGACTCCGGCGCGGTCGAGAATCCAGAAGCGATGATCCCCAGAAGCGATGATCCCCAGAAGCGATGATCCAAAGAGGAGGCACCGCCAGTGAATCAATGGTCAGAGGATCTGATCTCCGTCGAGCACGCTTGCACGCTCGACGGGCTGTTTCATCAACGCCTACACCGATCCCCCGACCGCACCGCGTACCACTGGTTCGATCGCGCTGGGGACTGCTGGCAACGTCTTAGCTGGCGCGAGACCGCGGATCAGATCGCACGCTGGCGAGCGGCGCTGAGCGCCGAGGCCTTGAGTGCAGGTGACCGGGTTGCGGTGCTGCTGCGCAACTGCCCGGAGTGGGTGATCTTCGATCAGGCTGCGCTGTCGCTCGGGCTGGTGACAGTTCCGCTCTACACCGATGATCGGGCCGACAACGCCGCCCATATCCTACAGGATGCCGATTGTAAGCTGCTGCTGATCCAGGATGCCAACCGTTGGAAGCGCCTGGCGCCGGCGATCGGCGAAGCGCTCTACCCGGAGCGGGTTGTGATTCTCGATGATAGCGAGGAATCGCGTCGTGTTGCCGGTTATGACGAGCGCGTCGTGATTGCAACGAGCTGGCTGCCAGAGCGTGGCGAGTCCTGGCCACAACGCGTTGCCGATCCGCATTCGCTCGCAACGATCGTCTACACCTCGGGCACGACCGGCCGTCCCAAGGGCGTGATGTTGAGTCACTTCAATATCCTGGCGAACGCACATGCCAGCGTGACCATGCTCGACGTCTACCAAGAGGACGTCTTTCTGTCGTTCCTGCCGCTGTCGCATATGCTCGAGCGCATGGGCAGTTACTACCTGCCGATGATGACTGGTTCGACGGTCGCCTATGCGCGCTCGATCAATCAGCTTGCCGAGGATCTGCAGACCATTCGTCCCAGTGTGATCATCGCTGTGCCGCGCGTGTTCGAGCGGGTCTATCAACGCATCCAGGATCAGCTTGCGCGGCGCCGGAAGCTGCTGCGGCGGTTGTTCCATCTCGCGGTGCGAGTCGGTTGGATGGAGTTCGAGCGCCGCCAAGGGCGCCGCGGCTGGCATCCGCTGCTGCTGCTCTGGCCCTGGCTGCGGCGCAAGGTGGCGCGACCGGTGCTGGATCGGCTTGGCGGTCGTCTGCGGGCGGCGGTTAGTGGAGGTGCAGCGATGCCGTTTGACGTCGCGCATCTATTCATCGGTCTCGGGCTGCCACTGGTGCAGGGCTATGGCCTGACCGAGACGAGCCGGGTGGTCGCGGTGAATCCGCTCGAAGACAATCGGCCCGACAGCGTTGGCATCCCGCTGCGTGGCATCCAGGTGCGCATCGGTGCCGATGATGAGCTGCAGGTCAAAGGGCCTTGCAACATGCTTGGCTACTGGAATAATCATGTCGCGACCGCGCGCATGTTCACCGCCGACGGCTGGCTGCGGACCGGTGATCAGGCTCGGATCGACGATCGCCATGTCTATATCACGGGGCGCATCAAGGACATCCTGGTGCTCTCGAACGGCGAGAAGGTGCCGCCTGGGGATATGGAGATGACCATCGGCCTCGACCCACTGTTTGACCAGGTGCTGGTTCTGGGCGAGGGACGGTCCTTCTTGACCGCGCTGCTGGTGGTGAATACCGAGCTGTGGCCAGGACTGGCGCGTGAGTATGGGCTCGACCCAGAGCGCTCAGAAAGCCTCTCACATGTGCCGCTGTTGCGCGATATGCTCAAGCGCATCCGCGATGCGCTCGCCGACTTTCCGGGTTACGCCAAGGTGCGCCGGGTCACGCTGACATTGGAGCCATGGTCGATCGAGAACGGGATGTTAACGCCGACGATGAAGATCAAACGTAATCAGGTGTTGACAGAGTATCGGGACGCGATTGAACAGATGTATGCTGAACATCACTGAGATGAGCTGAGGGGCTGGTGCGACAAGCGAGCCTGTGCAAGCCGGCTCGGAAAACAGCGTTGCCGGTGCAGAGACCGTTTGCAGTGCCCGTTGCAGTGTCCCGGTCCTCGGTTCTACAATCGATCTCCCGGCGGGCGTAGTTCAATGGTAGAACAGGGGCTTCCCAAGCCTCTAATGTGGGTTCGATTCCCATCGCCCGCTCCACTCCGCACTGGTTATGCAGCAACTCTATCAGGCCGCCGACCGTATCGAGGCACAGCTGCTGTGTGATCTGCTTGATCGGCATGGTGTCGAGGCCCGAGTCTTTGGTGACTACCTCTCGGGCGCTGCTGGCGAGCTACCCGCCGATATCTATCCCAGCATCTGGGTGATCGAAGACCGCGATCTGCCGCGCGCCCAAACGCTGCTGAAGGGCTGGCTGGACGACAAGCGAGCCCGCGCTGAGGCGCGCTCTTGGGTCTGCCATGGATGTGGCGAGCTCGTTGATGGCAGCTTCGACCTCTGTTGGCGCTGCGGCAAGGAGCATTGAGGGACGTCTCCTGATGCCAAGATGGCTCAAGCTAACCCTAGGGCTCTTTGTCACGCTGCTACTGGCAGCGCTAGGTGTTGCCGCCCTCGCGCCGCTGCTGATCGATGAGCAGCAGCTGTTGGCGGATCTTGAGGCCGATATCAGTCTCTCACTCGGCCGTCCTACCCAGATTGAGTCCATCGAGCTGCTGCAGCTGTTGCCAATTCCGCGCCTTCGCCTCGAGAGGGTGAGTGTCTCTGAGAGCACTGTTGCTGATGCCCCGACCTTGGCGACCATCGAAGCCGTGCAGGCGGACGCCGCCATCTGGCCATTGGTGACGGGTCGCTTGGTCCTCGCCGAGGTGCTGCTCGATCGGCCGAGGGTCATGGTGTCGCTGGCATCGGCTCCATCGACTCCTTCGACGCAAGCGGCTGCCCCTT
>NZ_JBUDPI010000099.1:0-10654 GCF_054919635.1 Halochromatium sp.
CCCAATCCGGACAAGCGATCGAGATCCGCAACGACGCCAGCTTTCAGCCCAAGACATGGTGAGGTGCCCGCCACGCCATCAGTCCTCAGCCCGGCCTCGATCCTAAGTCTGACCCCTCACCGCAGCCCCCACCAGCCGATTCAGGTCATGGATGATGCGGGCGAGGGCGGCGAAGAGGCAGGCGACGAGCACACCACCGACGCCCCACACGATCGGCTCGCGGTAGAGGCTCAGATCAACACCGCCTAGAGACGCCGAGCTGCACCAGCGCAAAGGGGATCAGCGCCAGCCCCAGCACCAAGCGCGTCGCCTGCAGCGCCGTCTTGCGCAACGCCTCCTGCTCGCCGAGCCGAGACAGCGCGGCAAACTTCGGCGCCGCGATGCTATTGACCGCAAACAGCATCAGGCTGATCAAGAGTGCGGTGCGCTGCGCCGCGCATCAGCTCCTTGAGGTCCATATCTGAACAGCGTAGACGGTTGATCAGGGTCGTCATCACAAAGCTGAGGCGACCCAGAGATGAACACAAACGCCCGCTTGGGCTAAACTCCCGCCTCAAGGACCACCCCCGCGCACTCGCTGGAGCCTCAACCCGTGCCCAAGACCGCCCTCATCACAGGCGAAGACGTGCACGCACTCCTTAACCCCACCAATGACTACGTCTTCAAGCGGGTCTTTGCCGAAGCACCCGAGCTGCTGCGCGCGCTGATCAACGACCTGCGCCCCGATCTACCCAACATCACCGCAGTCGAGATCCTCAACCCCAACATCGAGCCCAACGAACTCACCGGAAAATCCATCATCCTCGACGTCCTGGCCCGCGATGCCGACGGCCACTGCTACAACGTCGAGGTCCAAGTCCGCCGTTACGGCGCCTGGCACAAGCCACCGTACAGCCCCACCTTGGCGGCCAGATTGTACAGCGACTTATCCACGGCTGGGCCTGGAATTCAACCACATAGGCCGGGCCTGCGTGGCCCTCGGGCGCGACCAGGCCATCGAGGCGGCGCTCGAGGCTTTTGATGGTCAGAGAGCAGACCCTGTAGGCGCCGTCGAGCTGCAGGCCGCCGGTGAGCACCCGAAAGGCCTCAGGGCCACTGCGCAGAAACAGATAGATCGGGTGATCGGTCTTCATGCCGGGCGGGAAGCCGGCAGTCCAGGCCAGGGAGGGTAACCAGCAGAGTACTTCTCGAGTTCAGTGCAACACCTCGTCGAGGCTGCGGGCGTCGATGGCACGGTCGAACCAGCGCAGGAGGGTGTCGGGATCAGCCTGCGTAATCCGCTCGCGAATAGGCTCGCTTGGCGGACCGAATTTGCGCTCGATGAGATGCAGTAGGCTGGTTGCTCGGCCGTGTTGTTCGCCACGCTGTGCGCCCCGCTGTTCGCCTAAGGCAATGTATCGATCGATAAAGGTTTCCATCAGCGGTTCTCCGGAGAAGGTCTGTTCAAGTAAGGTGCGCACTTGCTGCTCATCCAGGCGCCCGGTGCCTTGGACAAAGTAGCGCAGCAGGGATTCGAGGATCGCCATCGCCGTCTCGTCGCGGCTGACCTTAGCGATCAACTGGAGCAGCTCCAGGAAGCGCTCACTGGGCTGGTCGCTATAGATGTAACGCAGCGCGAGCTGCACCAGTCGCGACAGCACCGCGCCCTTGATCTCTGTGCCGCTCCGGGCTGAAATGTCGTGCAGCGCATAGCCGAACTGGGGCACAAAGGGCCTGAGCGCGTCGGGCAGCGGATCGATGAGGTCGTGAAAGTGCGCGGGCGCACGCCAGTGTTCCTGTCCGTGGTAGAGCACCAGCGGATAAATGGGTGGCAGGGTCTTGGCCTCAGGGTGCTGGTCGCGGTACAGCTCGCCACTAGCGACAACGTAACGCAACAGTTGCAACAGCACCCAATGCTCAAAGAGCAGATAGACCGAGAGCTGGGTGTCGCGATAGGGGATCTGGTAGATCAGGTCGGAGTAGATCTTGCGCAGCGCCTTGGTGACGAAGGTGTCCGGCGAGATGCTCATCCGCTCGAGATCTAGCTCGGGGAGCAATGCGGCGGGCAGGTGATGGCGCAGGAAGTCGCGCGCGATCACCGGACGCGCGAAGTTCTCGCGGAAAAAGCAATCGTGCGGTGTCGGCGTCGTGGTCATGGCGCGAGTATAGCGGTTCGGTGACAGAGCGCATGCCCTCGGGAACCTGCACACCAGAGGGAAGAACATTGTGCAGGATGTCGCCCGCCCAACGGCTGAGCGGGCTTCGCGCCGCTTTCAGTGAACGCGCGAGGGGTCATCGACCATCACACGGCGGAGCGCGCTTGCTTTAGAGCGGGCAACTCGCCGCGTGAGAGGGTGCGGCGGTTGCGACCGACCAGGAAGACCCAGTAATACCAATAACGCCAGAGGCGCAGGGTGCCGCGCCAGTCGATCGCGTGCTGACCCCAACTGCGCGCGCCTAGTGCCAGTTTCAGGGCCGCCAACTGCTCTTCGGTAAAGCTGTCGCTCACCGACGCCGGCATGCGCTCCATCAGGTTTTGCAAGGCAGGGTCATGGCGTAGGGCCTGGAGGGCGACTGGGTCAGGTGTCGTGTTGCGTGTATTCATGGCCGATGACCGCAAGCTGTTGGATTGTACAGCGATTGACGGGGCTAGGTCTGGACCCTGTTGAGAGACCGGCTCCGCCATTCGCGCCATGGGCGTGCCTTCCGCGACGTGCTCCGGCCCGTCTTGCGGGGCTGCGCGAGTCGACCATCGACCTGAAGGCCATCAGCCCTCAGCCCGGCTTCGATCCTCAGGCTGATGCCTGACCGCAGCCACCACCAGCCGATTCAGATCATGAATGATGCGCGCGAGGGCGGCGAAGAGACAGACGACGAGCACGCCACCGACGCCCCACAAGATCGGCTCGCGGTAGAGGCCCGGATCAACTCGGATTCAACACCGCCCAGAGACGCCGAGCTGCCTGGCCAAGAGGTCAGCACCAAGATCAGGCTGAAGACCAGCGAGAGCAGCATCCTCAGGACGAAAAAGATCGATACAACCGGCAATGCATCGCATCAGTGCCAAGCTCGCGCGATCACGACAGTCATCGCGAAGGCTGAGTTCGCGGCGACGATCTTGACCAAGAAGGCCACCGCGCCCGCAAGCATCAGCCCTTGAGATCGTAATCCGCGCCGCTGCTCGCGCGGATCATCGATCCCCTGCAGCTGCTAGAACTAGGTGACCAGTTGTTGCTCAGTGCGGCCGGGCTGCCTCGCTCGAAGCATTGCGCGCAGCTGACACATCATGTTCATTTTCCTGTGATAGGGTTCTCAGCATCGTGCGCACCATCGTGTGTCATTAAGCGTTTGAGACGACTGCCTCAAGGCACGTCAGGCCCCGAAACACGCTAGACAACGAGAGTATTGAAGCGAATGGCCAGTTGTAACGCTCCCTACCGACTTCAGGTGCGCCAGCTCCACCTGCAGCGCGAACGGCATAGCCCTCTCGCGCAGCTCGCCTTCCAAGATTCCACCGCACGCGCCCATTGCCCTTGTCCGAGGCAATGGGTCGGGCAATCATCACGCGTCTGAAATGCCTTAAATCAGAACTCTATAAGGGCGCATCTTCAATCGAGGGACTGCTAACGATGCCAATCCATCCTGTTCTTTCCAGCGCCTTGATCGCCGCCGCCACCTGCATGGTGGCCATTTGGATCCTCCACCCGCTCGCCCCGCGCCTAGGGCTGATCGATCAGCCCGGTGGACGTCGCAAGATTCACCACCACGCCATCCCCCCAATCGGCGGCTTTTGCATCTTTGCCGGTTTGCTCGCCGCCGTAGTCATGCATGGGCTTCCCTCGCCACAAGCCGGCATCGGCCTGCTCGGGGCTGCACTTCTGGTCGTGATCGGTGGCCTCGACGACCGCTTCGATCTTGGCTACCGAGTCCGTTTCCTCGCTCAAATCGCCGCCGCCCTGATACTCGTGCTCGGTGCTGGCATGCAGCTGCACAGCCTCGGTAACATCCTCGGTTACGGACCCGTTGGGCTTGGCCCATTCTCGATACCACTCTCGGTTTTCGCCATCGTTGGCATCATCAACGCGTTCAACCTGATCGATGGGATTGATGGTCTCGCGGGTGGCCTTGCCCTCGTCGCATTAGTCAGCCTGCTCATCGTCGATGGCCCCAGCGCTCCCGCCTGCACCTTCCTCTTGCCGGTCCTGAGCGTCGCGCTGCTGCCCTATCTTGCTTGCAACCTTGGCCTCAAGGGACTGCGCGACAAGAAGATCTTCCTTGGCGACGCCGGTAGCATGCTCATTGGCTACATGATTGTCTGGGCGCTCATCGACGCGACTCAGGCCAATGGCCCACAGAGCCTGCCGCCGGTCGTTGCGCTCTGGCTCGTTGCCCTGCCGTTGATGGACACCTTCAACGTCATGGGGCGGCGCATGCTCAAGTGGCGCTCGCCATTCAAAGCCGACCGAGGCCACCTGCATCACCTGCTCATCCGCGGTAGTGGCAGCCCGCGCATCGCCCTTGTCATCATGCTCATCATGGCGACGGTGTTCGCGGCTACAGCGCTCATCGTCAATCGCTTTGGCTTAGCCGAGCCCGCCTTGTTCTACTTAGCGCTGCTCACGTTTGCCATCTATGTCAGCATCCAAGCCCGCGTACCGCGCCTCTATGCTGCGTTGCATCGCCTTCGTCGCGGTCGCCGACTTGCCGAGGCATTATTGTCCGGATAACATCCGAAAAAGCACGATCACTTAACAGATCGTGCAACCTCGCGCACTCGGTAGTGATTCGGGCATGGAGATGTCAAGCTAATGGCTCAGGCCAAACACCAAGCAATCGCAGATAAACAGCAGATCCTCGATACGCTCAGGCCGAAGTCCGTGCTCCAGCCCATGACTGCCGAAGCAACAGATGTGGTGCCAGAAAGTCAGCTCATCGAAGGCTATGTTGTGATCGTGCGTTTTCCCTTTAGGGTTGGCAGGGAATCGCGCGTCAAGCTCGTCAACGGGCGCCTAGGGCGCACCGAGCGGCCAAAATTTGGCAATGAAGACCCCAACAACGACCTTTACCTCATCGACCGAGGCTCCCTCCTGAATATTTCCAGGGGACATTTTTTCCATCCAGAAGGAGGAGGGCGGCTATCGACTCATTGATCGCGGCAGCCCCTGTGGTACCAGAATTGGCGACACTATTATTGGTGGGGACGACACAGGTGGCTCCCATCCGCTGCGCGATGGCGACCTGATTCGCATAGGCACCAGTGAAACGCCGTACCGCTATCGGTTCATCGTACTCGACACCGATTGAATAGCGGCAGGCTGCAGCATCCGGCTGGCTCGCAATCGTTCGCACACAGACTCCATGGCGCGTGTGTGCGTTCGCTTTTGTCGCCTCGGTCTGCTTCTGCTTGCTACGCGCTCTTGCGGATGCCGCTGACGGGTACTGTGACCTGCACCTGCCGATGCAGCAGCTCAATCAGCAGGATAACGCGCTCTTCGTCGCGCTGCGCGGCGAAGATGGCATCTAGTCCCTGAAACGGGCCTTCGATGAGCTCAACCCGCTCGCCGGGTGCGAAGGCGGGCTTGATCGTGCCTTGCTCGATGCGCTGCCGGATGGCTTCAATCAGATTATCCGGGACTGGCAGCGGATTGGAGCCAAAGGTGACGAGCCGGGAGACACCGCGCGTGGAGCGCAACGGGTACCAGTTGTCTGACCACCGGCTGAGACGAATGAAGAGGTAGTTGGGAAAGAGCGCGGTCTGAACCTCAACACGGCGACCGCGTCGGATTCGTTGTGCCGAAAAACGTGGCAAGAACGTGGAATAGCCTTGTCGAAGCAGATTTTCTTCGGCTCGGTCAGCCTGGTTTGGACGCGATTGGACAAGATACCAGCGCGGACAGTCTGAGTGAGACGCTGAACTCTGCGTGTCGGCTCGTTCGAGAGTTGTGGGGATCTGCTCCGTCATAATCCGTTACACACTCGTGAGGTTGTTACTGCATCCTCGTGGCTGGAGCCACCACATCTGCATTAATGATGCCTCAAGAGCGGCGGACATCGCAACCGCAGTGAAGGCCCTCCTCGCGCAACGTCATCTTCGGCTCCCAACCCAACTGCTCGCACGCCATGTCGTCCCGGCGGACATGACCAACTTCTGCGTCGTCCCGGCCGGGAAGCCGGGACCTAGGCCATGGGTGGTAAGCGGGCGGCTGGCTGCTGAGGCTCAGTGCCCGCGACAGCTCAGTGCCGCCTGCAAGGTTGCTGTCCTTGCGCTGGATTGCGGCTTCCCGGCCGGAACGACAAAGCCGGAGAAAACATGGTCTGTCCCTGAGGTATCCCCACAATTTGTTGACCGCTCGCGGTCACTTGGCAAGCAGGGCATCGTGATCACTCGCGACCCATTGATCTATTGGCCCGATGGCATTGATCAGTTCGTCGAGCGTTGACCGACAGTTCTCCAACGTCAGGAGCAAGCGGGCGAGGAACAGTCGCGAGTAGGCGCGTCGCTTGCCGCTGCCGGGGCGCATGCGCTCGTGCCAACCACCGCGCTCGGCGGCGGTGCCGATCAGCCATAGGGGGATGGCGGACAAGGAGGCGATCAGCACCAGAACGGTGAAGCGCCCGCTGCCGTTGGAGGCGCTGCACTCGAGTCCGACGCCGAAGTGCTGACTTTTCATATCTCTAAAACTCAGCCCAATTTGCTCCTTTGACGATACACCTTCACCAAGCGCTTCGCCGACCACTGGGCAAGGCGCGTTGAGGCCACCAGCAGCCAGGGCTCACGCGCCGCGCGGGCGGCCTGCTGGCCCTTTTTTGAGCGCGAACGGTTGCCGGATGCGGTTTTTGCCTGTCGGCCCCGTCTGGGTTGGCGCACCAGGACAAAGGTGACCTGTAGCGGATTGCTGCGCACCCACGCGCCTATGCCGAGCGCCTTCGGCGTCGTGGCGGCCTCCTTGAACACCTGTTTGCAACTCCTCCAGCGGATCTTCAGCTTGACGAAGTCGCGCCCGCGAACACGCCCGACCCAGCGCCAGCCCAGACGTTCGACCTCACGATAGAACGGCACCTTGAAGTCGGAATCCGCCACCAGGATCGGTGCGGCTGTCGCCGGGATCATCGCCGCCAGGCGGCGCAGGAACCGATGCTGCACCTGCCGATTGCCTAAGCGGCGCTGGGTATGGACTTCCTCATACAAGGTCAGGCTGCGTCCACCCACCGGCACCGAGGCGCGCAACAGGTGCAATGACTGATCCTCCTTCAGATCACTCCAGTCGATCACGATCAGGGGCTCAGCCACGCCGGCGAGCAGCACTCGGCTCAATGCGGTGTAGATCCCATGGCTGTCGCGCTGCAGATGGCGGTTGCCGAGCAGGCGATCCGCACGTTTGATCCGGTGGCGCAGCTCGCTACCACCGCCGAAACGTCGGCCAATCTCGCTCAACGTCAGCCGGGGTCCACTCACCGCCCCAGCCACTGCCTCGAACAGCACGTCCAGGCGCCGTCGGTGTACCGCGCCAAGCAGCGGGCCAACACAGCGGTGTAACCTCGTCCGTGCATGAATGGGGGTCCTCAACAGGTTTGGTCGCCCGTGGTGGACCATCAAACCCGATGCATGTTCAGTGATCGATCAGAAGTGCACCTTACGATTATGTATTGCCTTGCTTTTTAGTGGGGATACCTCAGGGTTTGACCCCCATTTTTTGGGGAGTTGTTAGCCCTAGCTGGGCCACCAAGGCTTCATCCCGCTCTAGCGGATGGAAGCGGCTCAGGTCCACCCCGTTGGTCACCACCTCGATCTTGTCGCCATCGATCCCGCGGCTGATCAGGTTGCGCTTGAAGGACTCGGTCACCGAGACCACTGCGGCGGCCTTATGGCGCGGAGCAGGGCCTGGAGCTTCTCGGGTTGGTCGACGTTGGCGGGGCGATGAAGGGTGATGACGAAGTAGCCGCCTGGATCTAGGTCCAGCTCATCCCAGAATGGCGGCGGGCGCAGGCGGTCCATATTCGCCAGCAGGGTGTCGATCATGGTGTTGCCGACAAAGACGATCCGCTCTTCCTGCACCCCAGCCTTGCGCAGGTTGGCATTGGCAAACTCGCTGGTGGTGAAGAACCAGTTGGTGATGCTATCGGTCACCATCCGGTTGATCTCCTCCGGCATGCTCCAGTCACCCGAGCGGATGCCGCCCTCCACACGCGCCACCGGGTTGCAGAGCTTCTGCGCGGCAATGGCGCAGGCCATGGTCGAGGTCACATCGCCCACCACCAGGCAGAGCTTTGAGGGCGCCTCCAGCAGCAGCGCTTCGTAGCGGGTCATGATGGCTGCCGTCTGCTCGGCCCGGGTGCCAGACCCTACCTCCAGATTCACATCCGGCTGCGGGATGCCGAGTTGCTCAAGAAATGCCCCCGATAGCCGGGGGTCATAGTGCTGGCCGGTGTCGGTGGACCAGGCGGTATCGCAACGGACCACCGGCCGCCTCCCGCGCTTGCAGCGCCTTGATGATCGGCGCCACCTTCATGAAGTTGGGGCGTGCGCCGGCGATGATATCGATCAGCATCGGTCTACCTGCCTCAATACTTAAGAAATCAACGCACTTTCAGAAATACGTCTGGCGAAATGTCAGCCTGCTTCAAGATCGCGCGCAACGTTCCCTCGGGCAGATCACCCGGATGATTGGGGATCGTGGTGTAGCGGCCGGTCGCCGCGTTGAACCAGATTTCGTGGCTACCGACTGCTTGCCGATCAAACGAAAACCCAAGTGTCTTCAAGCGGCGCACGACATCGCGATACCGAAATCCCGAAAGACGGCCCATGAATTCAGCTGCTGATCACCAACGGATAGTCGAATGAGGACTCAACTGGCTGAAGCGTGAGTGGTTGCGACCGCTCAGACTGCGCCTCCAATAGCCGTCGGGCGACATCCTGTGCAATCTGCAAGGTTTCCTGCACCGTTCGCCCCTGTGCAACCAGCCCCTGAACATCGTCAGAGGTTGCCACATAACCGCCCTCATCCAGAGCCTCGACATGCAGCTTGATCAAACGCTCCATAGCTCGTTGACCTCCAATCAGTGATGCTCGCCAGTTGAACCAGATGTTCGCAAACGCAAGCGTTTTAGATCATATTCGGGACGCAAGCCATCGCTGCATGCCTTCCCCCCAGCCACCTCAATCGTCACCCGGCTCACCTCCAGAATCTCTTCCAGCGGGATCGGCGCCGGGCCGCCCTCGCGCGGCGCCTGTACGAAGGCCGCAGCGCAGGCCTTCTGGCCCTCGTCTTGCCGCCAGAGCCGCAGCGGCTTGAACTTGGGCCAGCCATAGCCGCTCAGGCGGCGGAAGTTGTCTAGCTGCAGCACCAGCACCCGGCCGCCGGCGAACACCTCCAAGCGCTCCTTCGGGAAGGCCTTACTGCCGTTGGCGAAGTCGTGCACGGTGCCGATCGAGCCATCGGCAAACCCAAGCTGCAGGCCCAGGGTATCACCGGCGGCAGAGTCCATGGCCAACCGCGCATGGCTCAGGATCCGCGCCCCGACCAGAAATCGCAGCAGATCGATGAAGTGACAGGCCTCGGCGATGACACGCCTACCGCCAACCGCGGGGTCTTGCGTCCAGTGATCTGCCGGGATGGCGCCCGCATTCACCGTCATCACCAATTGTCGAGCTCAGCCAGAGAGGCTGGGTATTTTCGCTCGAGGTTTCGGCGCGCATCTTCCAAGGCACGAGGCTCGTCACTGCTTGCCACAGGCCCAGAATGCTGGAAATTCAGATCAAATATTGCACAGCGGCCTCAGGCCGTCAGACGCTTGGAGAGTCTCTTCCAGCCATATCTGAGCCAGCTGCCGCCTCGATCGCGGACCACCTGCTGCTCGAACGCGTGTTCGATCGTTTTCCTATAGACATCAGACATCGATTCGCTCAACTCAAGGCTGTGATGGGGGAGGCCGGTGCTGGGGTCATGCCCGATCGACCGTTACCGGGCGCCAAACCGGTGCTCGTACTCATCGATGCAGGAGCGAAAGATCGAGCAGAGCCGTTTCCAGAGCGGCGACTGTTCAATGACCTCCTACCCCTGTCGTCCCGGCCGCAATGACAAAACCTCACCGCTGCACAAACTGCGGCAGCTTGGACAGGTTCTTCCACACCAGCGCGCTCAACGCCATCAGCCACCCCGTACCCAGCGGGCTTCCTCGGCCGTGCTGGCGCAGGATCTGATAATCCTCCCAGGACTTTTGGACGACCTCCTACAGGTTGCGGTTGCTCTTGCCACCCAAGCGCATGCGCACCAGCACCTCCGGCACGTACACGACCCTGCGCTGCCCCTGTTCATGCCCATCCGACGGCCCCTCCAGCTGGCCGAGTACCCGCAGCATCAGGTCGTAATCCGCAGCGATGCGGTAGCGGGTATCGAACACCCCCGTCGCGCTGGTAGAGGGCACGGCGCAGGAACAGCGTGGGGTGTGGCGGCATCCAGCCCCAGCCATCAATGACGATGTGCTCGCGCGGAGTATGGGTCTGTGCCGCCACCGAGTCCAGACAGTCGGTGACGGTGTTCACCGCGTTGCGCAGTGTTGTGATCACAGAAATCTTCATGCGAGATCAATACCTCCATCATCCAAAACGCAAAAAACCGAGCGTTGGCTCGGTCTCTGTCTCGATGACAACCTGGATCACAACCTGGATCACAAC